>JARXAV010000035.1 GCA_029865665.1 Flectobacillus sp.
AGCACATTCAAAAATTGCCCTCACCATGTTCGTTTCCCAGAGACTTGCCAAGGCTGCGGCTTGAGCGTCGGCATCGCCTTCTGGTACCGCAGGAATCGCCCCCATAGCAACGGCTTTTTCCATTTTTCCTTTATTGATTTCAGTTACATAAACGTTATAACCGAGCGATAAAGCCAAGTGCGTAAGCAGCAAGCCAATCGCCCCAAGACCTATCACGGCAATGGTATCTCCAGGTTTTGCTTTAGAAGAAAATAAGGCATGAACCGCAACCGCAGTCGGCTCAATCGTTACGGCATCTTCATCTGAAATTTCGATTGGCACTTTCCACCCAAATTCAGCAGGAACAGTGATGTATTGACTAAAACAACCCGATTCATTTACTCCTATAACTCTTTTATTTATACAAATAGTACCATTACCACTCATGCAATGATGACATTTTCTACAAGGGATATTAGGCTCTAGTACCACTCGTTCTCCGATTTCTCTACCTACTACCCCCTCTCCTATTTTATCAATATAGCCTAATCCTTCGTGTCCAATAATGGTTGGTTTGTCTAAAACTCGATGCCCCAAAAACAGGTGTACATCTGAGCCACAAATACCCACTTTTGCTAGTTTAATACGTATTTCACCTGCTTTAGGTTCAGGTGTTTCTACTTCTTGTATTAAAATAGTACTTGGTTTTTCTAAAATAGCTCCAATCATTGTGCTTTAATTTATAATTTTTATTTGTAAAGCAATATTCTGCTTATTTTCTGATAGAAACATCAAAATGGTTCATAAGTACCATATAATTTACTAAAAATACCGAAGGCTTCATCAGCCTTTTTTATGATCGCATAAAAGACTCTAACAAGCTTTTTATACGGTCTTCTAGCTCTTAAATGACAACGAATAGCTATTCATTAAGTCCCAAACTTTCGCTTTTGGTACTTTTAGTAAAAAAAATGGTACAATCCACCCTTTTTGCATTTCCTTAACTTTTCATTCCATTAAATTTGTATTGAAAAAAAGTAATAAAAAATTGCACAAAATTTATAGTAAGCCAATTTCAAATTTCCACTTACAAAAAAAATCCAGTTTCATTTCAATTAATCTAACACTTTTTAATCCAATAAGAATGAAAAATTTTACTTCACGATTATGGTTCTTGGGAATCTTTTTAATGGCGACATTAAATGGATTTGCTCAAGGAACAAACGGCAGAATATCGGGAAAAGTTGCTAGTAGCGAAGGTCCTTTGCCTGGTGCAAGTGTTCAACTTGTCAATACTTCTACTGGTTTCAAAACAGGGATGTCCACCAACGAAAACGGAGGTTTTGATTTACGAGAACTTCCCTTAGGAGGTCCTTATACCATCTCGGTAACGTTTGTTGGTCATCAAGGACAGCAACAAAAAGGTATCAACCTGAACTTAGGCGACCACATTACGTTAAACTTTACCTTGAAAGAAGGTAGTCAATTAGAAGAAGTGGTGGTAGTAGCAAATAGCATGAAGTCAAGAACAGACAGATTAGGAAGTTCTTTAGCCATTACAGGAAAAACAATTTCTACAATTCCGACACCAACTCGTAACTTCGAGCAATTAGCCTTTCTTTCTGGACAATCGTACACCCCAGAAGTTGGTCAACGTAACTTAGGAGGTTTTGCTTTAGCAGGTGGTAAAGGTGGTACAGGAGGTTTTACGGTCGATGGAGCGAATACTCGTCGTATGATGTTTGGAGCAACCCTAGACGGAGCAGCCTTCACGATTTCGCAAGAAGCCATCCGTGAATTTGAAGTAGAAACCAACGATTATAGTGTTAAAAATGGTAGAAATAGTGGTGGAGTAGTAAAAGCGGTAACAAAATCTGGAACAAATACCCTTCATGGTGGTGCTTGGTATTATGCTGGTGGTGGCGGTTTATCACAAAACACAAGCCAATACGGAGCTGCGTTATCGTCTGTACCAACGCAAGCACAGTATGGCGTTAGTTTGAGTGGCCCTATCAAAAAAGACAAATTATTCTTCTTTGGAGTATTTGACCAATACAAAACATCGCCTTTGACAGACCCACGTTCGCAGTTATTCTTAGATTATAACAACAGTACTTTTGCCAATGGAGAAACAGATGCTGAAAAATTCTACGGATATAGCAAAGCGGATGCCAACGCAGCAATTACCATTGCGAAAGCGAAAGGATACGATGTGGGTGATGGTATTGGCAATTTATTGAGAAATGCAACAACGACCAACTTCTTCACTCGTTTCGACTGGAACATTAATAAGAATAACACCTTTGCGATTCGTTATAACTATTTACGTTATGACTTAACCAACGAAGGAAACTCAGGAAATGCGTTGAGCTTAAACACTCCTATTTTACCCTATACAAATGCTCGATCATGGGGTACTAATGCAGGTAACTATGCTTTCTTAAACTTAGAACACCGTATTACAGCCGATTTGAGAAGTAATATTTCTAACAACTTAATGAACAAATTGATTGTTCAGTACATTACCTCTGAGCGTGACAACAACCCACAAGGTACTACCCAAGAACCACGTGTTTATGTAGGTATCGCTCCTAAAAATGGCCTAGCAGGTGGTAACATTGCATTTGGACAATTGACATGGGTGCCAGAATCTATGATTACCAATAACTTCCAAGTAATTGATGACATTACCTACAATGCTCCTAATGGCGTTACTTGGACATTTGGTACAAACAACCAAATCTATTTCCAACAAGAACGTTTAGCTCACTGGACTGCTCCCGTAGTTGTCTATAACACCGTAGAAGATTTACAAAATGATAAACCTTCTTTCTATCGTCAATTAGTTTCAAATAGTTTAAATCTGAAAGAAAGACAAAGCTGGAACTTAGCCGAAATCGGAGCTTATGCAGAAGCAGCATTCAGTGTTGGTAAAAATGTAAAAATTGAAACAGGTTTACGTTGGGACTCTTGGATTCAATTTGGCAACAAACCGACCCAAAACACAACTTTGTTGAACTCTGGTTTAACATGGAAAGGTACAGCATTGGACAACACCGCAGGCATGAATGCAACAGTATTCCAACCACGTTTTAGCTTAACATGGGATGTAAAAGGCGATAAGAGTGATATTTTCAAAATCGGTGGTGGTTTATTTGCTTCCCCTATTTCGACACAACCCATCACGCAAACATTCTATAACGATGGCGTAACAACCAAACGTGTTGACTATACCACCAATGCGGACATCATGGCAAATGTGGGTAGCGGTAATTTTGCAAACCCAGCTACTTGGTTATCGACTCGTATCAACCCAACAGGTGATAAAGTGCCAAGTGGAGCTGCAAACATCATTATGCTTGACCCTAATTTCAAAATGCCAAGTGCATGGCGTTTTAACTCAAGCTATACGCACTTCTTTGGCGACCGTTTCAAAGCAACTATTACAGGTTACTATAACATCGGGATGAACGATACCTACTGGGCAAATGCGAATAGAAAAGTAGTTGGAACAAACCCAATCGACGGAAGAGAAGTACTTGGAGTTGCCAATACAGCGGTGGCAGATGTAATTATTCACACGAATGCAGACTGGAATTCAAAATACATGGCATTACAATTAGACTTATCAGCTAAAATTGGCAACGGAGGGTTAATCAACTTTACTTATACCAAAGCAAGAGGTTATGGTGTAACAACTTATAGTGCTGGTGGTACATTTGACGATGCAGAATACGTAGGTAAATATTACTTCAACAGATACCAAGATGGTTTCAGCAACGGATACCAAAATGCTGTAGGAGATAAATTAGTATTAATCGCTGCTTCTCCAGAATACAAAGGATTTACGGTAGGTCTTAGCATAATGGCAGCTCAACAAAAGCGTTTCAACGTAGTGACGACAGGAAATCCGAACAATGCTGTTGATAGAGATTTAGCTTATATTCCTGCAAATGCAGCTAGTTTATTGCCAAATGCAGCACAAGAAGTATTGGACGTATTGAAGGATAGCCAAGGACAAATCACAGGGGTATATCAAGGCGTTTACCCTTGGATGTACCAAACAAGTGCTTCGATTTCTAAGAAATTCAAAATTGCTGGAAAATACAATGTTACAGCAAGAGCGGATATTTTCAACTTGTTCAACTTAGTGAATAGTGCTGCTGGTTATTACAAAAGCATCAACTCATCGGGTGATGATTATTCAACAGGACGTTTTATCAACTTGTTCAAATGGAATCCTGCAATGGCAACAGCAGCAGGAAGCTATACTGCTGATCAAACACAAGGAGGATATATCACAGGAGGTTCTCCGTACAGTATTCAGTTAGGATTGAAAATGGATTTCTAATTTTCACTGTTAACATTACAAATAAGAGTACAACTTAATTTATAATCTAAGTACTTCGGGTGGTTCGGTGAGCCACCCGATATTTTGTTCTTAATCAATAACCCATTTTTGTTCTATAGGAGCGATTATGCAACGAAAGCAACCATGTTATCCAATACTATTTGTAAATTCGATGTACTAATGACCTATTAGACTATTTTCTTTATTTAATACGGTCGTATCACCCCTTTTGAATAGCATTCCCTTATTTATCATCCTTCGTATATGAAGAACAAAACTGAAATAAAGAATTTTGGACTCTATGGTCGAGAAGATTCCACCGTATCCGCTGATTTTATCAATTTAGTAGCCATTGATTCAAGTTGTCGGAAACATAACTGGGTAATCAAACCGCACTTTCATAGTAAACTTTACCAATTCTTTTTCATCGAATCTGGCTCAGGAACGCTCATTTTTAATGAACGCTCCAAGCATTTTTCGGGTACAAACCTCATTATTATGCCCGAAAATACCCTTCATGGATTTCAGTTTAGCGAGGATGTCAAAGGATTTACCCTCACTGTTTCTTCGCATATTATTGATACCATTACCCACCAAGACAAAGATTTATTGTATGAAATCAGTCGAGTTCGTTTAATCAACATGAACGATAGCTGGGAAGAATTCAACGATATTATGGATTCGGTACGTCGGATGAACAAGGAGTTTTCTTTACAAGAAGTCAAAACACACCAATTTTTGGAGTTATTATTAGCACTGCTTTTAATAAAAATTTACCGCTTAATGATTGAGGTAGAAAAAGATTATGCCATTTCTACCCGTGAACTTTCTTACTACAAAGAGTTCATGAAAATGATTAAGACAATTGTCCCAACCAACAAAAACATCGACGATTTTACGACCTCCTTAGGGATTAGCAAAACCCATTTAAACCGAGTTTGTCAGGCTATTTCGGGTGAATCAACCAAACAGGTAATCAGTAAATATTTGATTAAAGAATCAATGGTCTTAATGGCTCATACCGACATGACTGTCTCTGAAATCGCTTACCAACTGGAGTTTAAAGACGTTAGTTATTTCTGCCGTTTTTTCAAAAAACAAACGGGTGTTTCTCCTGCTAAATTCAGAGAAGCCAATTTGCATATTGAGCAATCGTCTAACTCAATCGCCTTGAATTACTAAAATGTGATATTCCGTTTTGAAACAATGCGTTACTAGCACTATCCAAAATAGTCTGTTAGTAACGCTCTGATTCAACTCATCATAAGAAATTTTCAATTTTTAACGAATAAGAAATGAACTACGAAAGTCTTCAACTGAAGTTCAAAAATCTCATTGACAATAGTCCAATGAGTGCGTATCAAATCATCATTGTTGCCATCTGTTTTGTTCTTAATATGAACGATGGCATTGACGTATTAGTCGTGTCATTTTCGGGTACGGCCATTACAACCGAATGGGGACTTTCTAAAACAGAGTTAGGCTATGTTTTTAGTGCTGGCTTAGCAGGAATGACTTTGGGATGTTTTTTTATAGCCCCTTTAGCCGACCGTATCGGACGTAGAAAAGTTTTTCTTATTTCGCTCATCTTGATTACCTCGGGAATGTTACTCGTAGCCGCTTGTAATGCGTACTATCAATTGCTGATTCTTCGTCTCATTACGGGTTTAGGCATTGGTGGGATTTTACCTACTATGGCTGCTACCGCAGCAGAGTTTTCCAATAATAAAAACCGAGATTTTAACGTCGGTCTTGTACAAGCAGGTTGGCCTGTTGGGGCAATTTTGACGGGTTTCTTTTGTGCTTATGCCATTCCAGAATTTGGTTGGCGATTGGCTTTTTTATTTGCAGGAGGAGTTTCGTTTTTAATGCTCGTAGGTGTCTGGATATTTATGACAGACTCCTTAGAGTTTTTAGGAAAACAGCAACCCGAAAACGCTCATGAGAAAATCAATGTTCTATTAACCAAAATGGGGCATGAAGCCATTAGTTCTTTACCAGAAAAGCCTGCTGCTCAAGCAAAAGCATCACCCAAAGCACTCTTTTCGCCAGCATATAGCAATTCAACGATTAAGTTATGGATAGCGATTTTCTTTGGTTTCTTAACGCTTTATACGCTCATGAGTTGGGTTCCTAATATTGCTAAAGATGCGGGCTTAGATTTTGAAATGGCAACCTACGTAGGTATTGCCCTCAATTTAGGAGCAGCTATCGGAACGGCTTCTTTAGGAATTGTGGCAGGAAAATTTGGGTTGAAAAAAACGGTATTAGGCTTTATGTTGTGTGCCGTGGTAGTAATGCTTATTTATGGCAATGTCAGTCTATCGACGACCTTTATTTTTGTGATGATTTTCTTAATCGGAACGTTCGTACAAGGAGGATTTAACGGAATGTACCCAACGATTTCACGGGTATATCCTGCTGAAATCAGAACAACAGGCGTTGGTTTTGCTGTGGGAGTAGGACGTTTTGGAGCTATCTTAGGGCCAACTTTATTTGGAGCTTTATCCGATGCAGGGCTAGGGATTCCGACCTTATTTAGTCTTTTTTCTTTACCCTTATTAATTACAGGAATTTGTGCTTATAGCTTAAAATCAAAAGAATTGAGCTAGTGAATATCGAGTTTTCTTATAAAAATTAACGCAGACAGGGTTCGAACCCTGTCTGCGTTCTGCAATCTGCCCGATAAGTAGAAGGATTACTCAGGAACTAGCTATCTCAATTATGCTTTTCTCACAAATTCAGATTTCAATGCCATTGAGCCGAAACCGTCAATTTTACAATCAATGTTATGATCACCGTCTGTTAAACGAATATTTTTCACTTTTGTTCCTGCTTTAATCGACTTCGGAGCTCCTTTAACAGGTAAGTCTTTAATCACAACCACGGTATCTCCGTCTTGAAGCTCGTTACCGTTAGAATCAATTACTTTCGTCGTAAAATCGTCGTTTTCTACAGCTACTTCTTCCGAAGGATTCCATTCGTGAAAACACTCTGGACATACTAGCATATTATCACTCGGATAAGTAAATTCACAATTACATTTGGGGCAAGCTGGAAATTCAGACATTGTTATTATTTTTTAGTTTTGTGCAAAAATACTGAAATTTCCGCACAAAAGCCTACCTTAATCCAAAGCATAACTCCCTTTGAAGATAGAAAGAAGAAGGTTTTACTTATTCTTGTTTTTTGAAGATGCTCATTAACTTTTCTAGAAACGGACAAAAAGCCGAATCCATAGATTCAGCTCTTGCTGTGGATGAAGTAGTTAATTTGGCTTTTAAGCTACCGTCAAATGATGATGCTCGATTATTGCTGGATTATATTTGAAAAAGATATTCAACCAAATAATACGTGAAAGTCGATAATAAATTGGAACTACCAATAAGGTAATGGCAATATAAGCAACCATAATGGGTGTTCCATAAGCATCAGGCAAATAGGTTGAAAGTATCGTAAGCATTACAAATAAACCTACACTAAAGGCATACGTAATATACATTGCTCCAAAGAAAAAGCCTGCTTCTTTCTCATAACGTAAGCCACATTGAGGGCAAAACTCGTGCATCGCACTCATTCGTTTATAAGGATTTTTTGTAAAAAACACCTCTCCTTCATGACAGCGAGGGCAAGTCATTGTCGCTACACTGTATAATTTATATCCTTTACCTACCATGATATTAGCTTTTATTTAGACCTTGTTTAACATCGTTACTATGATAACAAAGGTAGCCTATATGGTCGTAATTATGATAATATTCTTTACCACTTAAATAGTACTTTTTACTTATCAAGCATTAACTGTGTTGTATTCTAAATTGTTCTGGTGTTTGATTTACCTCTTTTTTGAACACCCTAATAAAATAAGAACAGTCCTCATAACCAAGATGATACGCCATTTCACAGACCGACATCGTCGAATAAAGTAATAAGCGTTTTGCTTCTAACAAAATACGATCACGTATCAATTCTCCCGCTTTTCTACCGACAGTTTTATTACATACTGCATTCAGATAGTTAGGCGTAATATTCATTAAATCAGCGTATTCTTTCACGGATTTATAGGCTCGAAAATGAATTTCAATCAACGCCTCAAATTGACGAATTTTGGCAACATTCAACACAGCCGTTTCATCCTTAAAATTGGGCTGATATACTCGTAAGGAATAAATAAACAATTGTTTAAGTAAGGCATTAATCAACGATTCATAATGAGGTTGTTTAGCAGCATACTCTTCCATAATTTTTTCAAATAAGAGCGAAACGAGCTGCCCCGTTGGTTCATCAAAAACAACCAAAGGCTCATCGTTATTGCTATTATTCAAAAAAGGCAAAGTCGATAGCAATAAATGGGAGTCGGTCACATCATAAAATTCTTTCTTAAAAAAGAAGGTGTAGCCCACTGTATCCTCCGAGAGAAACCATTCATGCACTTGTCCTTCATTCATAAAAAATAACTGATTCGGCTCTATTTTAAAGCGTCGGAAATCAATATCATGCCAACCACTTCCCTGTTTTATATAAATTAAGTTATAAAAATCATGACGATGCGGAAAATCAGCAGGTGTCAAGGTTTTGGCATGTACCTCTAGCCTTCTCACATCCACGTTCATAGTAATGTGATGGCCACAACTATTAAGCTGTTCAATGGTAATTATCGGAATGGGTTTCGACATAGGTTCTTGAGTATTCTTTCAATTTAATAACTAGTAATCAATTATTTATATAGAAAATAACCTAATGACTTTTAAAAATATATGATAGCGAATAAAGCCAGTAAACATACCTATTATGTGATAAGTCTTTAAGCACTTTTGGGTATTTATTGTGCATCTCTTGTAAACCTTTTACTATTTTTAATCGACACTAGCACTGCTGCTTACTCCTAGATATGCGAAATAACTACTTTTTCACTTATCGTTTAAATCTTAATCCATTTTAATTACTTTTTAGTATGACTGCAAATACTCATTGGAGTTTACAACTACAAGCATTTTAGCAACAAAAAGCTCATTTAGTAGGCTTAACATTTGAATTAAAGCATTGAATGACCAAAATTAGATGTTAAAATAATACATTTGTAGTGTATTTGTATAAATACAATCCCTCTTTGTACTTGTGTAAACTATCACTAACAGAAGTTACCTTCACTAAATATGATGAAAACTATTACCTTCCCACTTTATGGATTACTTTTTTGTCTATTTTCTATGAATTTTTCCCTCGGTCAGGGGGATGTATCAACGAAAATACTGATTAAAAAATTCCAACAAACTACAAAAAGACAGCTACTAAAGACTCAACTCAGTAGCGAAAGAGGCTTAGATGATTATTACAATTTCCAAGAAACGGATAACGGCTTACCCGATAAGTTGAAAAAGAAATATCCAGAAATCAGAACTTATAAAGGCGTTTCTT
>JARXAV010000188.1 GCA_029865665.1 Flectobacillus sp.
ATTAATCCTTAATCCGCTTACCTTTATGAGTTTAGAATTCAAAGACAAGGACGGTTCAGTCCGTGCTGTAAAGGGCTATTCATATATGGCTCCAAATCCTGCTGCAAAATCTTTTAGAAGAAGAAAAAAAGGCAGAAAAACCAAATTACCCGCAAAAGTTGATTTACGTCCATTTATGACTAAGGTTGAAAATCAACAACGTTTAAGTAGTTGTACCGCTAATGCAACTGCGGGTGCCTTTGAATATCTTGCTAAAAAACACTTGAAAAATAGAGCGTTTGAGGTAAGTAGATTATTTGTCTATTACAATGCCCGTTTAAGAGCAAGTAATGTTATCAAAGACAGCGGTAGTCATATCCAATATGCCATCGAGAGTTTACATAAGTTAGGTGCATGTACGGAGGAAGTTTGGCCTTATGAGATGAAAAAGGTAAATGATAAACCTCATACTCCAAGCTATGAAGAGGCTTGTAATTTTAAAGTTCAAAAATCGTACTATATTCCTACTGACTTAAATGCTTGGAAGAAATGCCTTGCTGATGGTTATCCAATTATTTTTGGAATTTCGTTATTTAAGGGTTTTGATACGTGTTCACAAAATAAAGGGGTTGTTCCTATGCCAACTCCAGACGAAGCTGGTCGTCAGGCTCATGGGCTACATGCGATGCTTTGTGTAGGCTATTCAGAAGTAGATAAATTGTTTATCATCAGAAATTCATGGGGCGAGCAATGGGGCGATAAAGGCTATTGTTATATGCCTTACGACTATGTTATCAATTCGAAGTTTAACATGGGGGATAGTTGGATGATTGCTCGTACCGCTCCAATCCCAGATTTTGAGGCTTCGTGGAAAGAAGATAAAAAGTCGGTTGTCGATAATGGTAAGGGGTATGATAAAAGTAGCTTTGTTACCTATCCAGAAAAAGCGTATAGTAGTTTCAATCCACTCGAAGGTATTGAATACGACGAATATGAAGAAAGTGCTAACGATGATTACGACGAATTAGAATTCTACGCAGAAGACGAAGAGGAAGAGGTGGATGACCTATACGGAGCGGAAGACGACGACGACGAATTTGAAGACGAAGAGGAGGAAGAAGAATCTGACGAAGAAGAGGAAGAAGAATACGACGAAGAAGAGGAAGAAGAATACGACGAAGAGGAGGAAGAAGAATCTGACGAAGAAGAGGAAGAAGAATCTGACGAAGAGGAGGAAGAATACGACGAAGAAGAGGAAGAAGAATCTGACGAAGAAGAGGAAGAAGAATACGAGGAAGAGGAGGAAGAGTCTGACGAAGAAGAGGAAGAAGAATACGAGGAAGAGGAGGAAGAAGAATCTGACGAAGAAGGAAGTGAAGAAGAGGAGGAAAAGTAACAATTCTCACAAAATCCCTACCCAGTATAATGTTGGGTGGGGATTTTTGTTTGAAGATTATATCGTATAACATATTGTTAATCAGTAGGATAGTTTTTTGATATAAAATAAGTTTATGTTTGCTGTATTGGGAAGTTTAGAAAGAATAGTACGTTCAGCCCAGACCAAATAGGAATTATTCGTAAACCCTTTAAACTGTACATTTTCCTGAATTTTATCCGTTTGACTATCTAATACTTCATAAAGAACGCTGTTTTCTAGGTATTTCCCTGCTTTGATTCGCTGAAAATAAATATGTCCGTCGTTGATGTAGGCTACTCCAAGTTCATCTGAATTGCGTTTGGCAATCTGAATAATTTCGGTTGCTCCAATCGTAACGACATCATCCACTTTCAAGCTATTTTCCCATAATACCTTGCCCGTACTATCCAGTTCCATAACCAAGACATGGCTAAAATGGTAATCTAAGGTGGTTGTCCCTATTTTTTGAACAAAGGCAGAATTTACCTCATTCACATTGTATTTGGGACTATAATAGTACATTTCTGCAACTAGCCAAAATCCTCCCTTGTCGTTGGGAAGGGGTTTATGAAGCAAGGTGTAGTAGTCAATTCTAGTAGGTTTCCCTTTTTCTTTTCGAGACTCAATACGTTCCTTTACTCTTTCTTGTCTTTTGGACGACATGAAATTAAAGAAGTTCGGTAGGGCATCATAAGGAATGAGGTGGTCAATCGGAGTGAGTGACGTATCTAACTCTTTTACAAAAACGCCCTTAGATTCCTTGTTTTTACAACTAGTAGAAATCCCACCAACAAGCCATTTTTTATGATTCGGAAAGTGGGCATAAACTCCTAAGCCATAATAGTTTTCATTCGTTAAGTCGTTGCTGAAAGTTCTTGTTTCTAAGAGCTTGTTATCATAACTAAGCCGCTTGACTACGAGATTACAATTCCTTCCTCTATTTTCTTGTAGAATCACCACGAGTTGATTTTCTTGTACATCTGCCGCAATGGAATTAATGACAAAGTGATTGTCGTAAAAACCAGAAGGATAGGAAAAGGATTTATCGAAAAAACTAAAACTTACCAGCACAGGTTTGTCATTGTCGCTTCCAGCTAAAAATGCTTTGTTATCTAGGACTACAAAGCCTGAAATTTCCATCATATTAGGCATTTCTGCCTTAAACCATTCCGTTTCACCGTCGAATAAACTCAGTCGGAGTATGGCAATGTGTTTGCTTTTAGCTTCGTTAAAAAGCCAAAATACGTAATGCTCATTTTTGAAAGTCGATTTTATTTCTAAAAAACGATCCACTTCCACGTTTGCCTTCCATTTAGTTTGTAGAAGCGTATCTAACGAATAGCACTCCCAAAAGTCATATTTTTTACCTAAGTCGTGGTCATTTTCCACAACGACTAAAGCACCTTCATTTAGTAAAGGGATAACATGATATTCTTGATATTTCGACGGATTTTTGGTGAGTTCGAAGGTCGGACCTTCTTTGAATTGAGCAGTAGCATATAGTGAAATCAAGCACCAAACTAAGGTGGATATGTAAATTTGGATAGATGGTTTTTTCATGGATTTTCAACGCTGTTAAGTCAGTTTTATCTACTTAAAGATACCGATTATTGTTTTTTAGTAAAAGAAAAAAAGAGGAATTAGGGCAAAAGAATGATTAAGAACGGATTTTGGCTAATTTTGCAGACTAGAATCATAAGCAAATCCATTTATTAGGGCATGAATATCGAAAAAATACTACAAGACTGTATTAGAGAGGCATTAAAAGCTGCCTTCGACGTAGAAGAAACAACGATTACGTTACAATTAACCAAAAAGGAATTTGAAGGTACTTATACCTTTGTGGTATTCCCTTACGTAAAATCGCTTCGCAAATCACCTGTCGAAATTGGGAATGCTTTAGGAAATGCCTTGGTAGAAAAAGCGGCTGATGTAGTAAAGGGTTTCAACGTGGTGCAGGGCTTTTTAAATATTGTTATTGCTGAAAATGTTTGGTTTGACGTATTCAAAAGTATTGCAGAAGATGCTTCTTTTGGTACATTAACCGCAAAAGAAGAAACGGTTATGGTGGAATATTCTTCACCGAACACGAATAAACCTCTTCACTTAGGACACCTTCGTAACAACTTTTTGGGTTTTTCAGTCGCTCAAATTTTAGATGCGAATGGCTATAACGTAGTGAAAGCAAACTTGGTTAACGACCGTGGAATTCATATTTGTAAGTCGATGTTGGCTTATCAAAAATTTGGTGCAGGAGAAACACCTGAATCTTCTGGTATAAAGGGTGACCACTTGGTTGGGAAATATTATGTGGAGTTCGATAAGCATTATAAAGTTGAAATCGAAGCCTTAAAAGCACAAGGGCTTTCGGACGATGATGCTAAAAAACAAGCTCCTCTTTTAATTGAAGCTCAAGAAATGCTCTTGAAATGGGAGCAAGGAGACGAAGCGGTAGTCAGTCTTTGGAAAAAAATGAACGATTGGGTGTTTGAAGGCTTTGCTAAAACATACCAAACAATGGGCGTAAGTTTTGAAAAAACTTACAAAGAATCAGAAACCTATCTATTAGGAAAAGATACTGTAACAGAAGGATTAGCCAGTGGTGTTTTCTACCAAAAAGAAGACGGTTCTGTCTGGATTGATTTAACAGATGAAGGTTTAGACCAAAAATTGGTGCTTCGTAAAGATGGAACGTCGGTTTATATTACTCAAGATATGGGTACGGCTGATTTGAAATTTAAGGACTTCCAAATCTCAAAGTCGATTTATGTCGTAGGTAATGAGCAAGATTACCATTTTGAGGTATTATTCAAAATCCTAAAAAAATTAGGTCGTCCGTATGCCGAAGGTTGTTATCACCTAAGTTACGGGATGGTAGATTTGCCTTCTGGCAAAATGAAATCTCGTGAGGGAACGGTGGTTGATGCCGATGATTTAATGCAAGAAATGGTAGATACCGCTCGTGAACGTACCAACGAATTGGGTAAAATTGATGGCTTTACACCAGAGGAAGCAACAACTCTTTATCGTACCTTGGCAATGGGGGCATTAAAATACTTCTTGCTAAAAGTAGATCCGAAGAAAAGAATGTTGTTTAATCCTGCGGAGTCAATTGATTTTCAAGGAAATACGGGGCCGTTTATTCAATATACGTATGCTCGTATTTGTTCTATCTTACGTAAGGCAGCTCAAAATGGGGTAGAGGTGACAGGTACAAGTTCGTATGCAAGTTTACACGAAGCAGAACAAGAGGTTATTTTCTTGTTGAGTCAATATCCTGTGAAAGTAGCAGAAGCGGGTCGTGAATATTCGCCTTCGGTAATTGCTCAATATGTGTACGATTTAGCGAAAACCTATAATCGTTTCTATAACGAAGTAAACATCTTTAATGAACCAGATGCGGAGGCCTTACAATTTAGAATTTCATTCTCTGCGGTAGTCGGTGAAACAATTAAGAAGGCAATGGCGTTATTAGGAATAGATGTACCTAGCAGAATGTAATCATGCGTAAAATAAGTATCATTGTCATTTTAATCTTAATAACAACTATGTTACTCAACTTCTTGAAAATCGGGTCTGTGATTGGAATGCTAACCATTCCTTTTATGAAAGACCAAATCGAAAGTCAACCTGTAGGTGTTGAAATTTCAGCCAAACAATCACTTTATGACTTCAAAGTGAAATCCTTAGATGGTAAAACGGTTGATTTATCTGTTTACAAAGGCAAAAAAGTAATTATTTTGAACACTGCTTCAAAATGTGGATTCACTCCACAGTATGCTGACTGGGAGAAATTCTACGAAGAAAATAAAAGCAAAGTCGTAGTTTTAGGCTTCCCGTCGAACCAATTTGGTGGACAAGAGCCTGGAGCAGATTCAGAAATTGCGGCATTTTGTCAGAAAAACTATGGCGTGAATTTCCCGATGTTTTCTAAAGTAGATGTAAAAGGAGAAAGTAAGTGTGAACTTTACAAATGGTTAACAACGAAAGAACTAAACGGATGGAACGAAAAAGAACCATCTTGGAACTTCTGTAAGTACTTAATCAACGAAAAAGGAGAGTTAGTAAACTTCTTCGCTTCGGGAGTAAAGCCAACTAGCAAAGAGTTTTTAGACGCATTGAATAAATAAGTTTAATATATTAGCATCAGTTTGGAAACCTATCTGACAAAGTCGTTGGATAGGTTTTCAAATTAGTAACCATTATCTCGCATGAAACATTGGATTTCTGCTGCACGTCCTCGTACATTGCCTCTTGCCTTATCAAGTATTTTAATGGGTAGTTTCTTAGCTGCTGGACATCATTCTTTTTCTTGGACAATTTTTGCTCTAGCCGTTTTCACGACTACCTGCTTGCAAGTCCTTTCTAATTTTGCCAATGACTATGGCGATACCGTTAGCGGAGTTGACTCAGTAGAGCGTACCGTTGCTACTCGTGCCGTACAAACAGGGGCAATTACTCGGGAGCAAATGACCAAAGCAATCATTCTGATGTCTGTTATCTCGTTTATATCAGGTTCACTATTGATTTATGAAGGGTTAAAAGACACCGATTCTCAAACGATTTTAGCCTTTTTTGGCTTGGGTGTTTTAGCTATTATTGCTGCTATCACTTATACGGTTGGCAAAAGACCTTATGGTTACATGGGGCTAGGAGACATTTCTGTATTGATATTTTTTGGTTGGGTAGGCGTACTGGGCACGTTTTATTTACATACGCATAGCCTCGATTGGATGAATCTTTTGCCCGCAAGTACCTGTGGCTTATTTGCAGTAGGCGTACTGAATATCAATAATATTCGAGATATTGAGTCGGATATAAAAACAGGCAAAAACTCTATTCCTGTACGTTTAGGAAAAGCCAAAGCGGTTGTATATCATTGGTTTTTACTGGGCGGAGGATTTCTCTGTGCTGTACTTTATGCCTTACTCGAAACAAGTACGTTTGAGTGGTCGCATTGGTTGTTTATTGTCATTATTCCTTTGTTACTTAAAATTGGAATGGGCGTTCAGAAAGGACAAAAACCTGCTGATATTGACCCTTTCTTGAAAGTAATGGCGTTAACGACTTTGTTGTTTGTGTTAACTTTTGGAATAGGTCAGCTTATTTAAGGCTCTTTATGAAATTCTTGGTTTAACGGCGACAGGGTTCAAAACCCTGTCGGCGTTGTGTGATACCGATTTTATGACCAAGTAAAACCATAAAAAACCTTATTCAAGCATTGATTGCAGATATAAAAAAAAGGCTTTTCTCGTTAAACGGGAAAAGCCTTTTTTATTTGGCATTAAACAAATTTTGCTTTTTTGTTTGCCATCATCTGGTCATAAACCAATTTGATAATTCCATCTTTTAGACCTACATCGGGTACAACAATGGATTTTGCACCAGCCCATCGCATTGCCGAAAGGTAGATTTCAGCCGCTGGTACAATTACATCAGCACGGTCTTCATTCAAACGTAAAATATTGATTCGCTCGTTGTAAGAAAACGACGCAACATAGTCTTTTACACGAGTCAATTCAGTAATTGAAATGGACGTTTCTGAATCTTGATTTTCGGCCATATCATACAGCTTACTAATGTTTCCCCCTGTTCCGATGGCTGTAATCTTATCTGTTTTAAGGTCAATATGCTGTTCAATCCACGTCTTCATTTTTTCCCAGTCGCTTTCCTTTTCTTTATGTTCCAACAAGCGGACAGAACCAATTTTAAAGGATTTTGAAGCAACTTTTTCTTTCTGCACATAAATATTTAGTTCAGTAGAACCGCCACCCACATCAATATGCAGATAGTTTTTGTTGGTTTCTAAGGAGCTAAGTACTACGTTATTAATCAATTCAGCTTCCTTCGTTCCATCAATCACATTGATTTTCATATCCAAAATCTTATGAATACGAGTGATGACATCTTGTGCATTTCCCGCCTCACGCATGGCCGAAGTAGCACAAATCATATAATCTTTTACTTCGTGTAACTCAAGTAAAAGTTTGTAGGCGTGCATTAACTTGAAAATTCTTACTTCAGATTCAGGGCTAATCTGCCCTTCATTAAATACATCA
>JARXAV010000135.1 GCA_029865665.1 Flectobacillus sp.
GAAATTCCCCACGTAATACAAAACAATAAATAGTTACTAAACAGTGTTCACTAATAGGGCAAATAAAAAAGTATCCATAGCGATACCTTTTTATAATTTACCCTATTTATTTAACTTTAATGAATTCAACATTACTTTAAAAGAAGCGTCAATCATTTGATGAATAGCTAAACCCTTCGATTCAAACATAAAGAAACGACCTTTTATATACAGCGAAGCCATGCCATGAATATAAGACCAAACCGTCATGGCTAATACATGCACTTCCGTATCTGGAATTAATCCTTGCTTAATGCAAAGCACTAAATTCTGTACAAGGCCTTCAAAAACCTCCATTCCACAATCCCACTCATCATCTTCCTTACATTTTTTGATGGCTTCCATAGGTGCATCCTGAATAAACATCAAACCATACATTTCAGGATTATCAATAGCAAACTGTAGATAAATTTTAGCTCGTTGTGTCAATTGCTCAAAGCCATCTTGTATGCTTGTTAGGTCTTTTTTGAGTGCTGCTAATTGTAAAAAACCTAATTCGTGAATAGCATGTAACAATTCGTCTTTGTCCTTAAAATGTAAATAAATCGTTGCAGGACTGTACTCGATTCGTTCGGCAATGGCTCTGATAGATGCTTTTTCGAATCCTTGCTCAATAAAAATATCCTTTGCAGCATCAATTATTCGTTGACGTAACTCCTGTTTATCTCGTTCTTTTCTTTCTGATATTCCCATAAAATCTAATGCCCCTACTAACTAAGTAATCGTGCAAACTAATTGAGCGTTGTTTTATTATAAAGAACTAATAACTAGCTCATTAAATCCAAAATTTAAAATTCATAATTCAGCATTATCACTTATTTAACTCTCGTCCAAACGGTAGTTCGACCTAGCAAAGATATACCCACAAAGCCTCTTAATTCGAGTTGATTAGTAGCACTTAACTTCATCGTACAAGAATAGGTCTTCCCATTATTTGGGTCATAGACAGTTCCATTCTCCCACTTCTGACCCGTAAATTCAAAATTCTTGAGAATAACCGATCCTACAATCGTTTGATTTCGCAAACGTTCATCTGGATTTTTTCCATCTTTTCTGGTAGCATCTTTTCCCCAACTAATTTTTCCAAAAAACTTATCTCCTTGTTTGAAAATCAAAACCTTACCATCTTTATTTTCAGACAGCCATTCTCCTAAAACAGCATCCTTAGCAGGTGCTTGTGCATACGACTTTAATACTAAGCCAACAAGTAAAATAATTAAAGAACCTATCTTTTTCATACAAATTAGTTTTAACGTATCTATATTTACATCACAAACTTAATAAACAGTGTTCAGTAAATAAAATTTACGGATTGAAAAAATATTAAATCTACGAAAAATTATTTTTTTACAATAGCTAATACACTAATAAACAACAGTTTATACAAAAACAATTATTATAATAAGACAATCTATTTAATTCGTATTTGTGCCTTAACCAAGATATTTTTATTTTTGCGATGTTTCATAGTAAATACGCTTCATCAATAGGTAAATTAATTTTCATAAAATGGATGAAGATGCCACCAGACAAGGTAACTTTTTGATTAACAGTTAATAAATTCAAAAAGAGCGTCTTCTTAAACACATAAACATCAATCCCAGACTTAATCAATATGAATTACCCACTTAACCAGATTCCCGAAAGAACAGAAAAACCTCGTCAAAAAGGTTTAACAATGGTAATGGACAAAGGTCTTAGCCTAAGACAAGTTGAAGATTTCTTAGAACTTGGTGCGGGTTATACGGACATTGTGAAATTAGGATGGGCTACCTCTTTTGTAACCCCAAACTTGAAAGAGAAATTAGCACTTTATCGTTCTTATAACATTCCTGTTTATTTTGGTGGAACATTATTTGAAGCCTTTATCGTTCGTGGTCAGTTTGATGAATATCGTAAGGTATTAGACCAATACGGCATGGAATATGCAGAAGTATCTGACGGTTCATTAGAAATGCACCAAGACGATAAGTGTGAATATATCAGAACATTAGCTCAACAAGTAACTGTACTTTCGGAAGTTGGTTCAAAAGACGAAGCAAAAATCATTCCTCCATACAAATGGATTAAATTGATGAAAATGGAATTAGAAGCTGGTGCTTGGAAAGTAATCGGAGAAGCTCGTGAGGGTGGAAACGTTGGCTTATTCCGTTCATCGGGTGAAGTTCGTCAAGGATTAGTGGAAGAAATTTTAACCGAAATTCCAGAAGAAAAAATTCTTTGGGAAGCACCACAAAAATCACAACAAGTATGGTTTGTGAAATTAGTAGGTGCAAACGTGAATGTCGGCAACATTGCTCCACACGATGTGATTTCATTAGAAACCATTCGTCTTGGTTTGAGAAGCGATACTTTCCACGATTTTTTAGATAAATAATCTAAAGAACTACGATTTAACAAATTATCGTGCAAAATTTGAGGCGTTTAATCCATTGTCAAGTTTCCTCAATGGGTTAAACGCTTTTTATCGTCAAGACATAGTTTATCTTTTATTTCTAAACATTCAAACAATCCCCATGGAAATCGTTCATTTCTTCCTTCAATTACTGAAAGACCCTTTGACAGCCCTTAGTACATTCATTGACCAAAATGGTACTTTAACGTATGGCTTATTATTCCTGATTATTTTTGTTGAAACAGGTTTAGTTGCCATGCCTTTATTACCAGGCGATTCACTTCTTTTTGCGGTAGGCGTTTTAGCAGCAGCAACAGGTAAAATTGATGTAGCCTTTGTGATTCCGTTATTGATTGGTGCAGCCCTTTTAGGTGACAATGTCAATTACTTTATCGGAAAATACTTTAGTGAGTTCATCAAATCAAAAGATAAAATCCTCTTCTTAAAGCGTGAACACATCACCAAAACAGAAGAGTTTTATGAGAAAAATGGCGGTCAAACCGTAATTATGGCTCGCTTTATCCCTATCGTTCGTACGGTTGCCCCTTTCGTAGCCGGAGCAGGCAGTATGAAATATGGTAAATACATCACTTTCTGTATCATTGGCGCAATCCTTTGGGTAACAGGGATTACCTTGTTGGGTTATTTCTTAGGCAATAATGAATGGGTAAAACACAATTTCGAAAAAGTCGTGTTAGGCATTGTTGGCGTATCGGTTTTACCAATGATTATTGGTTTTGTGAAATCAAAATTAAAATAAGTACCCTGACATACTTTACCACATAGATACACAGAAAACATAGTTGTGTGAAGAGTTAGCAATCAACTACTTATGTTGGCGATGTTTATATGATTCTTAGAATAAATGTGTCTGATTACTTAGATTAACATCTTAAAAAATAATGGAGATGTGTAAAAAGTCAAAAGTTTATAAGTGACCTTCGCTCAGATTAACTATTTGGTGCAAAAACTTTAAACTTTAAACTCTATACTTTTCACACACCTCCATTAAAATTTTATATAGCATGAAAACATTTGGTCTTATTGGTTTCCCATTGGGACATTCGTTCTCAAAAGGATATTTTACAGACAAATTTGAAGCATTAGGACTTTCTGAAACACATAGTTACGAAAAGTTTGAATTAGAGCATATTGAGTTTTATCCTGCCCTCTTGCAATCTCAACGTCCCTTTATCAAAGGCTTTAACGTAACCATTCCGCACAAACAAAACATCATTCCTTTTTTGGATGCTGTGGATGAGGCGGCCTTGAAAATTGGGGCGGTTAATACCGTGAAAATCATGGCAGATGGTTCGACAAAAGGCTACAATACCGATTATTGGGGTTTTCGTTGGACTTTAGAAAAATGGGATGCTTTTCAGGAAATCGCTCCAAAGAAAGCCTTAGTATTAGGAAAAGGCGGTGCTGCAAAAGCTATTATTACGGCACTTGAAGACTTGGGATTAACGGTACAATTGGTTTCTCGTAAAAAAGAAGACGACACCATTACTTACGAAGAACTTACTCCAGAAGTAATGACTGACCATTTATTTATCGTAAATACTACTCCCCTAGGTATGCACCCCAACGTGGATGCTTGCCCTGCGATTCCTTACGAATTATTGAGTGATAAACATCTATTGTATGACATTGTCTATAATCCACTCGAAACGCTTTTCTTGAAAAAAGGATTAGAACACGGAGCAAAAGCAGTTCATTTTGGGTTGGAAATGCTACACGGACAAGCAGAAAAAGCTTGGGAAATTTGGCAAACAAACGAATAACCTAATCTGTGTAAAAAGTGTAAAGGTTAAAGTTTAAAGCATTCTAAGTAGTCGTCAGTTTAAAGTTTAATGTTCAACGATTTCGACAAACTACTATTCTTCTGATAGCTTATGCTATATCCTGAGGCAACTAACTATTATTTTGAGCTATTTTATTTCGCTAAATAGTATTGCTCCTTTAAACTCATAAACTTTTGACTTTTTACACAGCTTTTTGTATTAAAACTAAACGATTAACAATCCATTAACAACGACCTATTCATTCGCATTATATCTTAGTAGTATCAAGTTACTATTAATGCCAACGTTGCGGAATTTGTCCTACGTAACAACTTGTATCCTGAATCGCTTTAAACTGCTTTTGTAACATAGTTCCCACATTAGGATACATTTCTAGGTCAGCAAGTTCGTCGATATTTTTCCAAAGTACCTCTAAGGAAGATGTTTCAGCAGGATTCAATACGGGTATTCCACTAGAAATTTTTGCAAGAAAAACACAATGCAATACATCCGTTTTCTGCTGAGGTAGAATGACTTCACCCGTAAGTAACAGTTGTTGGACGGCAATCTCGATGCCAAGCTCTTCTTGTAGTTCTCGCTGCAAGGTTTGCACTAACGTTTCTCCAGGGTCAGTATTTCCCCCTGGCAAATTAAATACATCTGCATCACCGTAACGATACCGCATTAATAACACATTGTTCCCCTCTACAATGGCAACACTTGGACGAACTTTCATAAAAAACCTTTGATTAATTGATATTCTAACAAATAAAACTAATTTTTAAACAAAATAGCGAAAATAGCATTCACTGCGTATCTTTCCTCAGATTTTTATTAAATCCTTGCAACATGACCACCATTAAAGATATTACCAATTGTTTAGAAATATTAGCACCTCTCGCATACCAAGAAAGTTACGATAATGCAGGGCTAATCGTTGGCGAAGCACAAACCCTAGTTACAGGCATTCTTGTGTCCCTAGACTGTACCGAAGAAATTGTAGATGAAGCCATTCAGAAAGGGGCTAATCTAATCGTTGCTCATCATCCAATTGTTTTCAAAGGCTTAAAAAAATTTAACGGTAAAAACTACGTTGAACGAGCCGTAATCAAAGCCATCAAAAACGACATTGCTATTTATGCTACCCATACCAATCTCGACCATGTGAAGGGTGGTGTAAATTATACCATTGCCGAACGCCTAGGTTTAGTTAACGTTCAAATTTTAGCACCTAAGAAAAATATCCTTAAAAAATTAGTCACCTTCGTACCCGTCGAAAATACCGATTCGCTACTTGATGCCTTACATCGTGCAGGAGCAGGTCAAATAGGTACTTATAGCGACTGTAGCTTCAGCGTTACGGGAGTAGGTCGATTTACCCCATCTACGCTTTCGACCCCCTATATTGGTTCACCCCAAAAAGCAGAAGAGGTTATCGAAAACAGACTTGAGGTTATTTTTCCGAGCCATTTGGAAAATGCACTTATCAATAGTCTTAAATACCATCATCCCTACGAAGAAGTAGCTCATTATGTGAGTGACATCAGTAATGATAACCAAGAAGTAGGTGCAGGAGCTATCGGAAAATTACAAGAACCTGAGGATGAATACGCTTTTTTAATCCATTTAAAAGAAGCAATGAACCTCCGAATCATACGCCATACCCCACTTTTGAATAAGCCAATTCAAAAAGTAGCTGTTTGTGGAGGAGCTGGTGGTTTTCTATTGAGAGATGCCATTAACCAAGGAGCGGACGTATTTATTACCTCAGATTATAAGTATCATGAGTTTTTTGATGCCGAAGGAAAGATAATTATTTGCGATATAGGTCATTATGAGTCAGAAGTTTACACAAAGGATTTAATAATTAGTTATTTATCTGAAAAATTTTGTAAATTTGCGATTCTCAAAAGTGAAGTAAACACCAACCCTGTTTCTTACTTTTAACGAAGCAGAAACAAGTGAACGAAATAGCATTAAGGCACAAGGCATTAAGGCATAACGCTTAAAGATTAACGTAAACGAAAATGGCAGCAGTAGCAACCGAATCAACCATTGCACAAAAATTAGAAGCACTTCTGAAACTTCAAACAATAGATTCAGCCTTAGATAGCATCAAAAAAATGCGTGGCGATTTGCCAGAAGAAGTTCGTGATTTAGAAGATGAAATTGCAGGTATCGAAACACGTATTAACAAATTCAACCGTGAGATTGCATCTTTAGAGGAAGAAATTTCAAAGAATCGTGGCAATAAAAAAGAAGCTGAAAAACTTGTAAACAAATACAAGGATCAGCAAATGAACGTACGTAACAACCGTGAGTACGATGCGATTTCTAAAGAAATTGAATTACAGCAACTTGAAATGGAACTTGCTGACAAACGTGTTCGTGAGTTTGAATTTAAGATTTTAAATAAACGTGATGAAGTTTCTGAAACAGAAACTCGTTTATCGCACCGTCAGAAAGATTTAGATGCAAAACGTAAAGAACTAGACGTTTTAATTGCAGAAAGCGAAGAAGACGAAGTGAAGTATTTAAAGGATCGTGACAAAGCTGTTAAACACGTTGAAGAGCATTTATTACGTCCTTATAACAAATTAAGAGGAAACTTTATCAACGGTTTAGCCGTGGTAATGGTAAAACGTGGTGCTTGTGGCGGTTGTTTCAATGTTGTTCCTCCGCAACGTCAGGCAGATATTAAAGATAAGAAAAGAATTATCGTTTGTGAACACTGCGGTCGTGTATTAGCAGATGTTGAAGACGTAATCGTTCCTGAGAAAAAAGGAAGATAATTCTAAACGCATATTCTTTTAAAGCCCTTGACCTTAATCAGTTAAGGGCTTTTTGTTTTAACACTATATAAGAAAATATACGATGAAAAACAGCTCAATTAGTTATTTCGTATCAATTTTTCTATAAATTTGGTTCAACTATAAATGATAAGGATATGAATACTTCCGTTACTATGTTGAATGACGTTCAACTTACCCTATTAAAACTCTTTAGTCGCAAAATGTCCGAAACAGAACTGTCTGATATCAAGCAACTTTTGCTCAATTATTATGACAATGCTTTACAAATAGAAGTCCAACATGCTATTCAAGAAAAGGGTTATTCTAAGCAAGATTTTGAAGAAGTGTTAAACAGAAGCCAGAGAACAAAAATGAAATGAGAGTAGTAATTGATACCAATTGCTTAATAGCATCTATACCTGCCAACGGTGATTATTTCTGGTTATATTTAGCTTTTAGAACTAATCACTTTACATGGGTTGTTAGTACCGAAATTTTAGAAGAATATGAAGAACAACTTAGTGAGTTTTATAGCCCAGAAACCGCAGATATTGTATTGAAAATTCTCACTACTGCACCTAATGTAGAATTTGCTGTCCCTTATTTTCGTTTAGGGCTAATGACGAATGACCCTGATGATAATAAATTCGCTGACCTTGCTATTTCCACCAATGCTCATTATCTGGTGTCTAATGACCGTCATTTTAATATTTTCAAAGATATTAAATTTCCACCCTTAAATATTGTAAATATTCAAGAGTTTAAGGGAATTTTGAATTTGGCATAATATATACCCACGTTTTAAAAATTACTTTCAAAACGTGGATATATCCTAATATCTCTATCCCAATCCCTCAGCACAAAAAATCAATTCTTGACAGGTGCTTGCGATAGTCGCAGGACTTGTGATTTGGACTGCTCCTACCAATGCTCCAGTGAAATGTAAGGTAACAGAGGCTGCGTTCTTACGAGTTTGTTCAATTAATGGATGAACCTCTAAGGCTAGTGCTTTTTCAATATCCTCCGCAAATTCTTTGAACAGTAAATTGGTTGGTAAACTATACCAAGCGGGTGCTTCTGCTGTACCTATCACAAAAATAGGAACGGGAAGCGAGTCGCTCGAAGAAGCTAATTTACCATAATGCTTACGAGCCGTAACGTACGATTCTTCTTTTGTTTCGGCATCAAAACCTCCAAATACAATCGCTACTTTTTTACGAGTTGCCAAGTTTACAATACGCTCTGCAATGGCAGCATCTAAACTTTTTAGCAATTGATCAAAACGAACGGTATTTTTTCCTGTACGAATACGCTCACGAATCGACTGGCGAATGAAGTACGTGATAGCATCGGTCACATTCATCCCAATTTCAGCCATTTGCTTGAAAATTAACGACGTTGGAGACATCCCAGGAATGGTGTTGGGGTCATGCAAAATAACTCGGTTGTCTGGCGTTAAGAAACCATCAATACGAGTACAAACGCCCAATTTCAAGGAATCAAACGCTTTTTTCACATCCGCTTGTACCGTTATTAAGTTTTCTAATGTGGTATCAATCGGGATTTTTTTGCGAGTGGAAGACGATTGATATTTTGCCTTAAAATCAAATACTTCAACCGCTGGAATAATTTCTGTTGGTGGTAAAGCTACCGAAACACCGTCTGGCGTTTGAATTACCCCACAACTAAATTCTTGTCCTTTCACAAAACCTTCAATCAAAACAGCATCCTCCGCATTATTTGATACCAAAACGGCATTGTCTGATGTCGTATTAAAGTGACTGTCTAATTTATCTAATAAATTGGCTGGATGATGAATTAAATCATCGCCCAACGCTACAGGAAAACCAATGCCTTCATCCAAATTTGCCATGCGTTGTACAAATGCTTCCTTATCAGTACTGTTCCATTCTTCAGCCGTGACTTCCAGCATAAACAAGCACTGTTTGATGGCTTTTTCAAAATCTGCTACGTCATCTTTCTTCACAAAAGCAACCCCAATTGAAGAGCCTTGATGTGGTGCTTTCACGACAAATGGTAAGCCAACTGCTGCTTTAATTTCTTCAAATAAAACAGCACTATCTTCTTTAGCGAATGCCTCACGGCTCAAGGTGGTTGTTTTTTTATCTAAACCAACGGCTAATTTGATTAAATCATTCTGAGCGATTTTATCAATACCGATAGAAGATCCCATCACACTTGGTCCCGAATACGGCACGCCATACCATTCTAATAAGCCTTGAATGCTACCATCTTCACAACCTGGGCCGTGCATAGCAATGAAAGCAAAGTCAAAATAGGTTTTGAAGTCGCTAGGCGAAAGACGCTTTCCTACTCCTACTAGCATTTCGTCCAACTCGGCATCAGTCATGGTCGTCAATGATTCCGAATAAACCTGATAAGTACCTTGATACGATTTAGGAGGATAAAAATCACGAATCGTAGGAGAATACACCAAGGCTTCATCTAAGAGAATAAAATTCCCTAAACCATCCACAAAAATTGGCACAGGAGTAAACAAAGTTTTGTCAATGTTTTCCATTGCCGTTTTGCCACCTGCAAAACTGATTTCACGCTCACGGGCAGGGCCGCCAAAGAAGATTCCTATTTTCATCTGTTCGTTAATTTATTCGCTAATTTACAGCTTTTGCAAGAAAAATTAGCCCAAAAGTCTGGTTGAAAGTACTTCTTTAAGAAAAAGAACGGTTTATCACGATATGTTAAAAAGCTTTAAATTTCTTCCCAAAACGTACTAGTAGCTTCTAAGAGAACGTTGTTTTCCTCGATGTATTATTTAAATACCACTCCTACAATAAAAATTAAACAATCATGAAAAAAGTATTATTATCGAGTTTCTTCGTATCACTCATTACCTTTTATTCCTGTAAAAAAAGTGATACAACCACGCCAGTAGTCACTTTATCCAGTGATACGCTCGTATTTACAGGTTCTGAAAATAACCTCATTTATGCTATCAATGCTCTGGCGGGAACAAAAGTTTGGACATTCTCCACGGAGGGAAGTACCATTTCTGCTCCGACCCTTGCAGATGGTGTTCTTTACGCCGCTAGTTACGACAAAAATGTCTATGCTATCAATCCTGCCACAGGAGCTAAAAAATGGTCTTATACCACTGGAGGTACGATAAAATCTTCGCCAACCGTAGTCAATGGGATTTTATATGTGGGTTGCAATGATAATAACGTCTATGCGATTGATGCGGTAACAGGGACAAAGAAATGGACTTATGCTACAGGGGGAAACGTAAAGTCCTCACCGACTGTCGTAAATGGCATTGTCTATGTGGGTAGCTTTGACGCAAATATGTACGCCCTTGATGCTGTGACAGGAAGTTTGAAATGGAAATTTACAGCAGGTGACTGGATTAATTCTTCTCCAGCGGTGGTAAATGGCGTTGTCTATTTCGGTAGTTACGATAACAACGTCTATGCCCTAGATGCAAGCACAGGAGTAAAAAAATGGTCTTACACGGGTACAAGTTATTTTGAAGCTTCACCAACAGTGGCAAATGGTATCGTATATATTGGTAGTAACGACAAAAAAATGTATGCTTTCGATGCTGCTACTGGAACAAAAAAATGGGAGTTTGCAACTTCTTATGGTATTGACTCTTCGCCAATTGCGGTGAATGGCTTACTGTATTTTGGTAGTTACGATGGCAAAATCTATGCCCTCAATGCTGCTACAGGTACAAAAACGTGGGAATATCAAACAGGAGGCATTATCATTTCTTCGCCTACGGTTGCTAATAATATTTTATATGTTGGAAGTGGCGATTATATTTTTTACGCCCTTGATGCTATAACGGGTACAAAAAAATGGACTTATACTTCAGGTGGACTTTTATACTCATCTCCTTGTGTATTAACGAACAGTACAATAATTAACCATTCTGGAATTAGCGGATCACAACAATAATATTGACTTTTTTTAAAAAAAATCCATATCTTGATGTTAATATAAATCAACAAAGCTTGTTGTATCCTCAACCTAACAAATCAAGATATGGAATTTTCTACTTCAATGACAACATTATCATCAACCTTTCATCAACTATACTACCGTTATACGGCCGATACAGGATTAATTGAACAGTACTATCAGGAATTAGTTGAATGTTATACTGCTCCCTCACGGTACTATCATACGTTCACCCATCTGAATGCAATGCTACAAGAAATGCAACGTATCAAGGATACATTTCAGGATTGGGATGCAGCTCTTTTTGCCTTGTTTTATCACGACGTGATTTATAACCCCAGCAGAAAAGACAATGAAGAGCAAAGTGCAGTACTCGCACAAGCGAGACTCAAGGCAATAGCCTATCCCCCAGAACGAATCGCACAGGTAGAGGCACATATCGTAGCCACAAAAAGCCACAACCAGAGTCTAAATTTAGACACTAATTTATTTACAGATGCCGATATTAGTATTTTGGGACAAAACTGGAATCACTACCATAAATACACGCAAGCCATTCGAAAAGAATATGCTATTTATACCGATGAACAATACGTCAAGGGTAGAAAAGAGGTTTTACATCATTTCCTTAAAATGACTCCCATCTTTAAGACAACTTATTTCAGAAAATTATACGAGGAGAAAGCGAATGAAAACATCAAGCAAGAGTTATTATATTCAATCGAGTAAGGATTTTCGTTGATACTTAAAAGGGAGATTCACAACAATGGCTTTAACTTTTTAGGCGGAGCTTGCTGCAAAGCTCTTTCAACGTCAGTACCTAAATCTAGTAATTCGCAGATGATTTTTGCTTCTCTCTCACTACAGGCAGCTTCACCCAATAATGCAGAAGTTGTCCAGACGACATCTCTTCCAATTGCTAAAGCAATGCTCTGAAAAGACAATTTCTTCTCTTGCTTTGCCTCAATTACCAGTTGAGCACAGATTTCTTTTTTCATTTTTCTCTTGTTTAAGAAGGTCTATTGAAGTTAATGAAAAAGAATTAAAATGAAAAAAGACGACCTTCTTTTTTTAGAAAATCGTCTTTTTTCGTATAATTTGCTTGGTTTACGCAACCACTTCCACTTTCACAACCTCTGGAACTTCCCTCCGAATGGTGTCTTCTATTCCTCCTTTAAAAGTCATGGCAGACATAGAGCAAGAACTGCACGCTCCCATGAACTTCACTCGAAGAACTAAATCTTCGGTCAGTTCAATTACTTGTACATTTCCACCGTCTGCTTCTAAGTAGGGACGGATTTTATTTAAAGCCTCTTCGATTTTCTCGTTCAAGGGATTTATTACGATTTCTTCTTGCATATTCCTAAAGGCAAAGCTCCAATTTCAGTTATACTTTTATTTCGACTGGTTTTGTTTTTTCCATGGAAGCGTTTCTAATTGCCACTTGTTGTGCTAATTTTTCAGCCGCCTCACGGAAGGCATCGGCAACCACGCCTTCTGTCATCACAACAGGTCTGCCTTCGTCTCCCCCTTCTCTAATCGTTTGAACCAATGGAATACAACCCAACAGATTGGTTTCATACTTTTCTGCCAATTGCTTACCACCGTCTTTTCCGAAGATATAGTATTTATTATCAGGGAGTTCTTCTGGTGTAAAGTACGCCATATTCTCGATGATTCCCAATACAGGAACGTTAATCTGTGCCTGACGGAAGAACATTAAACCTTTAGTAGCATCACTTAATGCCACTTTTTGAGGAGTCGTTACAATCACTGCCCCCGTAACTGGCACTAACTGTACTAACGAAAGGTGAATGTCGGAAGTACCTGGAGGTAAGTCGATTAATAAATAATCTAATTCGCCCCAATACGCATCTTCAAAAAACTGACGTAAAGCTCTCGTTGCCATAGGCCCTCTCCAAGGCACAGGACTGTCTGCTGGTGTCAAGAAACCCATCGAAATCATTTTGATTCCGTATTGCATAATGGGCTGAATCATGTTTTTGCCGTCCACCTGCTGAATCATTGGCTGCATATCTTCTACCCCAAACATCACAGGAATCGAAGGGCCTGATACATCGGCATCAATGATACCTACTTTTGCACCCGACTGCTTCAAAGCCATCGCCAAATTGGCGGTTACTGTCGATTTACCAACACCACCCTTCCCCGAAGAAATGGCAATGATGTTTTTTACGCCCGACAATAACTGACTGTTGAAACGAGTACTCGTTACATCAGCCGTCATGTTGATGACCACTCGTAAATCCGCATCTACGTGTGTATGAATAGCATCTTCACAATCCTGACGAATTTTCTCTTTTAAAGGACAAGCAGGTGTTGTTAATACAACCGTGAAACGCACTTCGCCAATACCCAATTCAACATCCTTAATCATGTTAAGGGTTACCAAATCTTTTTTTAGATCAGGCTCTTGAACGGTAGCCAAGGCTTTAATAATATCTTCTTTGTTAATTCGTAAATCACCCATTCCTGTAATAATCGTTTTTGAATAAAGGTCATCGCTCCTGAGCAAAACACAGTGCCATACCTAGTTATTTAACCACAAAGATAGTGCGTAAGTTTCTATTGGCATGAAGTATCATTCCGAATGCACAAAATATTATGCTTTTTCTCTATTCTTTACGAACTTTGTCATTTAAAAGCAATTGGCGTTCGGCAATCAGTTAGCAATGGACTGAGCTAGTTTACGTCTGACAGCCGATAAAGATAGCTAAAATCATTCATCAATGACCACTCACAACAAACCCTACCTAGTAGGAATTACAGGAGGTAGTGCTTCTGGGAAAACCCTGTTTCTCAAAAGTTTAATGGCTTCCTTTCCAGAACATGAAATCTGTTTGATTTCACAGGATAATTATTACAAACCGATTCATTTACAAAAAAAGGATGCAAACGGGATTGAAAACTTCGACTTACCCGAGTCGATAGATGACCACGCCTTTGCTAAAGATGTGGAAAAGTTGAAAAATGGACAGGATGTTTTTAAGGAAGAATACACCTTTAATAACAAAGAAAGAAAACCCGAAATGTTGCACTTTAAGCCTGCTCCTATTGTGGT
>JARXAV010000158.1 GCA_029865665.1 Flectobacillus sp.
ACCACAGGTACAACTACGGGCAATGGAACTGATTTAAGTACCATCACCAACCCCTTATTAAAAATTACACTAGCAACTTACGCAAGCTCACTAGGAAAAGTGGGTGGTTATATTCAGACAAGTGGTATCGTTGTTGCTCAACCAACGGCGGGTGTTTATGTAGCAGCTACACAAACTTGCTCGCATGAGCCAAAGAAAAAAGTAATGTATAATTCTGGTCTGAATGCTTTTTACTGTACCGACCATGGGGCTCAATTTAGTCTTGAAGGTAAAGGTTTAAACACGAATGGACGTGCAGGACTGACCGTGTACAAAACTGCTACGGACGGAATTACGCTTGTAGTCTATAGCTAATTAGTATCACCATAATTGCTTATCATTTGAAAATTGTTTTTCAACAATTGATTTTCAACACATTATCCATTAACTAACTCCTCCATGAAAGTATTCCTTTTTTCGTTTTTATGTTTATTATTCGTCAATACAGGTGAGTGGCAAGGTGATTTTGAAAAAGCTAAAACTGAAGCTACACAAGATAACAAATATATCCTCCTCAACTTTTGTGGTTCAGACTGGTGTATTCCTTGCATCAAACTCAAAAAAGACATTTTTGAGTCAGACGAATTCAAGCATTTTGCTTCGGAGCATTTGGTATTAGTACGTGCAGATTTCCCTCGTTTGAAAAAAAATCAGTTAGACAAAAAACAAACGTCTATCAACGAAGGACTTGCCGAAAAGTATAACCCTGAAGGCAAATTTCCCTTGACAGTCTTACTGGATACTAAAGGAAAAGTTATCAAGGAATGGGACGGCTATCCAAAAGATTTTTCATCGGCTTTATTAATTCAAGACATCGAAAAAGTGACTCATGCTAAAAAGTAAAGGACAGATTCATCAAAAATTCTTACGACTCATGGGCAATAGTTTTGCCCTGACAGTTGTAGAAGAAAACGCCGAAATTGCAGAAGAACACATTGATGCGGCCATTGATGAAATCAAACGAATTGAAGCATTACTCACTACTTTTTCAGAAAATAGTCAGACCAACTTAGTCAATCAGCAAGCAGGTACTAGCCCCGTTCGGGTAGATAAAGAGGTTTTTCAGTTAGTTCAACGGTCGATTCGTATTTCAGAACTGACACAAGGTTCATTTGATATTAGTTACGGGTCTATCGACAAAAGTCTATGGAATTTCGATTTATCCATGAAAGCCTTGCCAGACAAAGCTACTGCCAAAGCCTCTGTTCGTTTAATCAATTATAAAAATATCCTCTTGAATGAAGCCGATTCTAGTATTTTTTTAAAAGAAAAAGGAATGCGTATCGGTTTCGGAGGCATTGGAAAAGGCTACGCTGCCGAAATGGCAAAAAGCCTCTTGATTAAACGGGGAATCAAAGCTGGTGTTGTCAATGCGGCAGGAGACTTAACCACTTGGGGCAAACAGCCCGACGGCAAAGAATGGACGGTTGGTATTGCTGACCCAACCATCCGAGACCGTAGTTTTTCGTCCATTTGTATTAGCAACATGGCGATTGCGACTTCGGGCAATTACGAAAAATACGTAGTGATTGGTGGCAAAAAGTATTCGCATACCATTGACCCAAAAACGGGTTTTCCCGTAACAGGGATCAAAAGTGCCACCATCATTTGTCCAAATGCCGAACTTGCCGATGCAATGGCAACCCCCATTATGGTTATGGGAGTTGCAGTGGGTTTGGATTTAGTAAATCAATTACCTAACATGGCCTGTATCATCGTGGACGATGCCAACAAAGTCCATACCACTCGAAATATTAGAATTAGATAAGCATCCCTGAATTTCTCATAATATGACAATCACCAAACCACACATCATTCTCCTAGGGCTAAGTATTCTGGGACTTGTCGCTCAGTCTTGTACTTCGGTAAAAGAATACCAAAAAAGCCGTATTAACGACTCTGAAATGGAGCTTTCATCCAGAAAATCAGAAAAATTTGAACAAAGTTTTTACCTCTATCGTGAAGGTGCTGCGGGTGCTAACGGAGGCAAAAGCGGTGGTGGTTGCGGTTGTAACTAATCAGTCACCAACGTTTATTGATTTTTACAAAAGACTCCCATTTAATAGATATTACAGTCCATGAAGAAAATAGTCATATCAGTCGCTTTACTCATTGCAGGTTTTTACCCGACTACCTTCGCTCAAAATAGCCAAGATAGTAAGGACGGTAGCTACGAAAAACGTAAATTAAAACTAAACGAAGTCAACTTTATTTCTAGCTATTATCAACAAGACGGTAACACATCGGCAGTTAGTGGAGGTATCGGGTCGGAGGCCCTCAGTGATGTGGGAACATCTCTTGATTTGAGTTTTTCTAAATACGATTTCAAAAATAGGTTACATACCTTCAATGTCGATTTGAATGTAGATCATTATACTTCAGCTTCATCCGACCGAATTGATTCTCCGAAAGGTGTAGAAACAATTTCCTCTGCATCCAGAAGCGACACCCACTTCTACCCGAGTCTTAGTTGGAACGTAAAAAACGACAAAACAGGTATTACCAAAGGAATTAGCTTATCTTATTCAACCGAATACGATTATAAATCGTATGGGATAAATTTAAACTTTACGAAATTATCCAAAGACAAAAACCGTGAATTTACCGTAAAAGGCGGGGCTTTCTTTGATACATGGAGTGTCATTTTGCCAATTGAAAACCGACCAGAAGGATATGGAAGTGGCTCGAAAAAAGACAATGACCCGATTGATTATAAACCTCGAAATTCGTATAACCTAGCATTTTCACTTTCGCAGGTCATCAATAAACGGATGCAGGTATTGGCTATTGTAGAACCGTCTTATCAAGAAGGCTTGCTTAGTACACCGTTCCACCGTGTTTATTTCACTGATGGCATAGAAAACGTAGAGCGTTTACCGGGGAAACGCTTCAAGTTACCGATAGGAATGCGTTTGAGTTATTTCTTAGGTGACCGTACTATCATTCGTGCGTTTTATCGTTATTATTTAGATAACTGGGGGATGACAGCCAACACCATCAACCTAGAAGGAACAGTTAAATTAAGTCCATATCTTTCAATAAGTCCGTTCTACCGATTCAATCAGCAGACGGCTGTTAAGTATTTTAATCCCTATGGTTTAAACAAATCTACCAGTGCATATTACACTAGTGATTATGACATCTCGGCATTTAATACCAACTTTATTGGCTCTGGTGTAAGAATCATGCCGCCTAATGGCGTAATGGGCATTAAGGAATTTAGTAGTTTAGAACTCCGTTATGGACATTATACCCGTACAACAGGCATGGTAGCGAACATTGTTACCTTAGCAATGAAGTTTAAATAAGGATTTTTTAGTTAATTTGTATTCAGTTCAGCATTAGGGTCTCGTACTTAGCTGAATTGAATACATTTTCGTTTTCGGAGGTAAATTCTTCGACAATACGGTCAATGAAAAGTACATTTCAATAAACCAAACAGGTGACATTTACGTTCTTTCTTAAACATCACTAAAGAACGACAATCCAAACCCTTGCAATGAAACAACTATTTCTAGGTTTCCTTTTACTTTTTACCTTAACAGCAGGTAAAGCTAATGCTCAAAAAATTAATCCAGCCAAATGGTCTTGGACATTGTCTAAGCCGAATCCAGCTGTTGGCGAAACGGTAGATGTCATTTTTACCATTACGACCGATAAAACTTGGCACCATTTTGCTTCGGACTTTGACCCCAATGTTGGGCCAATTGTAACGACTATTAAATTTAAACCGAGCGACTCTTTTGAGCTGGTTGGTAATTTAAAATCAATCAACCCAATCAAGAAACACGACGAAATTTTCGATGGTGACGTTTCTTATTTTGAAGGAAAAGGGGAACTTCGTCAAACGATTAAAATCTTAAAAGAAAATCCAGTTATTGAAGGTAATCACGACGGACAAGCTTGTTCGGACGCTACAGGGCAATGTGTACCTGTAAAAGGTAAATTTAAACTGGAAGTAAAAAAGGGTTCGGATGCGAATGACTTAAAAAAAAAAGAAGACAGTCTAGCAAAAGTAGCAGCCCTAAACGCAAGTAGTATAGACAGCTCAACAACCGAGCAAGTTACTACAACCACAGCAGACTCTTCCACTACAAGCGACACCACCACTACAACGGCAGGCGTAACCCCAGAAGGCAACACTACTGATTCAACACCTGAAGCAACTTCCTTGTGGAGCTTTTTCTTATTGGCTCTTGGTGGTGGATTTGTCTCGCTTCTAACTCCGTGTGTGTATCCATTGATTCCGATGACGGTAAGTTACTTTACCAAACAAAAGGGCGGTCTTGCAAAAGCCATCATTTATGGTCTTTCCATCATTGCTATTTACGTTTTGTTCGGTACCGTGATTGCTTATACCCTTGGACAAGCAGCACCCAATTTCATTAGTACGCACTGGATTCCGAACTTGTTATTCTTTGGTATTTTTGTATTCTTCGGTTTATCATTCTTAGGCTGGTTCGAAATCGTACTCCCTTCTGAGTTTGTTAATAAAATAGACGCTCAATCTGACCGTGGTGGTTTAGGGGGTGTCTTCTTCATGGCATTTACACTCGTATTGGTCTCTTTCTCTTGTACAGGCCCAATTGCAGGCAGTATTTTAAGCTTAGGTTCTCAAGGACAGGTACTTCGTCCTATTGTTGGGATGTTAGGGTTTGGGGTAGCGTTTGCCATTCCATTTACCTTATTTGCCATGTTCCCCAATATGTTGAAAACGTTACCAAAATCAGGGGCTTGGATGAACTCCGTAAAGGTAATTTTAGGTTTCTTAGAATTAGCTTTGGCTTTGAAATTTTTAAGCACTGCCGACCAAACCTACCACTGGCATTTACTTGACCGTGAAATTTATTTAGGTATTTGGATTGTGATTTTCACGATGATTGGCTTATATCTAATTGGTAAAATTCAAATGCCACACGACAGCAAATTAGAGAAAATCCCTGTTCCTAGAATGTTAATGGCAATTGCCGTTTTCTCTTTTGTGGTATATATGATTCCTGGTATGTTTGGAGCGCCTTTAAAAGCACTTTCGGGATGGTTACCTCCAATCGAATCGCAAGATTTTGTTATTGGAAACGAGAAAACAGCCAAGCAGGAAAGCACAAGCATCGACCCTAATTTTCCGAAATCAGTGAAATATGGCAACTTTCTAAAATTACCAAATGGACTTCAAGGGTTTTTCGATTACAAAGAAGCAGTAGCTTATGCAAAATCAGTAAACAAACCTTTGTTCATTGATTTCACAGGGCATGGATGTGTGAATTGCCGTAAAATGGAAGCCACTGTTTGGTCTAATCCCGAAGTGAAAAAACGCTTAGAGAATGACTATGTGATGGTAGCTCTTTATGTGGATGATAAAACAGAATTACCCAAATCAGAGTGGTTTATTTCTAAAGATGATGGTTTAGAAAAAACAAGTATTGGCGACCAAAATCTTGATTTTGAAATCACTAAATTCAACGGAAATGCACAGCCTTATTATTGCTTAGTAAATCCGAATAGCGATGCCAAAACGCTGGTTAAACCAAGAGCATACAACGAGAATATCGAAGAGTTTGTGCAATTCTTAGAAGACGGTAAAGCAAAATTTGCCGCTGGGAAATAAGATTAATAATGTTAAATTAAATTTTGACGATGGGCTAACACCCATCGCTGAGATATATCGCCCTTTCAGGGCTACAACAACAACAACACATTTCAGCCCTGAAAGGGCGACATATCTTAGCCTAGTGTGAAGCCCTAGGTCACAAAATTTGTCCAAAAACCCAAAAAATAGGCTACATTCTCAATTCGAATGTAGCCTATTTTATTGCTAAATTATTTATTTTCTAATTGAACCGAAATTCAACATCTAACATTCAAAATCATTACTTATATCAAGGTTTTTTACCTAACGAGTAACCGACTCTCCGATTCCTTGTTGTTCACCCATTCACTGATGTTTCACTAATAATTTCTTTGTTACTAAAGATTTGCCGTTGGCAGATAATTGGTATAGATAAACGCCATTGGGCCAATCTTTTGTAGTAATTGAACTCTTTGACTGGTCTTTATCTAATACTTCATCGTGCATCATTCCTCCCAAAACGTTGTAAAAAGTAATTTTTACTTCGTTAAAATTAGCCTGTGCATTAATATCATAATTCACAAAAGCACGATCGTCGGCAGGATTAGGATAAATATTCGAAACGGTTAGTTTATCGTTAGAGAACAAGCGATCTTCTGAATTAATCACCTCCTCATTTCTAGTATTTTCACTCGCATTACTGATACTCTCAACCTTTGTTGTCGCCACTTTTGCAGCATGGTGTAAAAGTGAATTAGCAAAATATTGATTAATCGCAATCGCACGTTGCGTATTCATATTTCTGTCTAAGGTATTAGTCAGAGGCTGATAAAAAGAAAATCTCGATTTCTTGAACGAAGTCGTAAAAGTAGTTTTGGCTTTTGGTTTCATGTCCAAACGGCTTTTATATTTATTTTCCGTTTGAGCAAAGCCCTCCCGTACTGATAGAAAACCTATCAATAACAAGGTGATTTTTATGTATTTATGTAGAGGTCTCATCTCATTCAATCTGCTTTTGTGAAAAATTACTTAGTATCTATTTTACAGCGATAATCATACCAAATATGATGTCTCGCTATACATACGTACTAATAGACTCCAAAGGTCTTAAAAAGGTTGCACGAAATAAAAAAATTAACAGATTTTAACAATAAATCATTTTTCACTTCGTTTTTGGACTTTAAAATACTATTTCACAAAAATATATTAAAATTTTTCAATTTTCAAAAAAATTAAGGCAATTTCTTTGATTTCTTATCCAAAGGCTTCTTATTTTTAGGACTTTCTATTTTCTTCACTTGTACAGAATCTTTTGCGATGATTACAGGACTTGGTTGCAACACAGGAGCAACACGCTGCAAAATCATTGCTTTAGTCGGTTTCTCACTAATTCTCCATCTAAAACCATCTAATTCTTTATCATCTTCCTTCACTTCTTTGGGAGGCATAAATTTCCCGTCTGGCTTTGCTAAAAAGGCGATTTTTTTAATTTTCCCTTTTGCAAAATTCATGTACATTTTACTACACTGCACCCTGTTCACACCTGTGAGTACATTTTTTTCATCTACCGCATAGTAAATACTTTCGCCATTACCATCAATCGTGATTTTTTCTAGGCGTGCATCATTATTGAAATTCGCAATAATTTTTCGCCCCTTCATCTGGTTATAATCAGCAAGCGTATCCACAGAAATGACGAACGCCTTTCCTTTCATATACATCATACTGATTTTATTCTTCTTCAACAACACGTTCATTGAATCAGCTTCCGACTGATTTTTATTGTTCCAAAGAATCGGCTTTTGGTAAAAATAAATCGTTGAATCCGAAAGGTTATAACTGAGCGAATCACACTTGGCGGAGAGATCAGATTTATAAATCATCACTTTTTTATACGCATATAATTTCTTCACCTTTGTTTCTTTATTATCAATCGAAACGAGTGTATCTGCCGTTAAAAAGAGCGTATCTTGTTCTAAAATATTTTTCAGTAAAGCTCTTCCAAACACCCGAGTCATTCCTGTTTTTTTCGAATATCGTCCGTGTTCACCCGTCAAAACGGCTTTATCTTTTTTCGAAACAAATACAATATCGCCATTGGCAATCCCAATCTGGGTTGGTGGGTCATAAATCATCGTATCGGCCGTCATCACGTAGTCCTCATTTTTAACCGTTGACCGTCCTTTTAGATTAGCAATTTTAGACACCGTATTATAGCGACTCCCAGGGTTAGCAAAAGTTGTATCTCCTTTATTAACAATCAGGGTTGGAGCAACAAAAAAGGCTTCTTTCGATAAGGTACTATATTTCAGCGAATCCGCTTTTAAGCTTCCCTCCTTATCCACTACCCGAACATCGTATTTAAAATCAAACAATTTTGTAACCGTATTGTAATAACCTTCTTTACTGGTCAACACACTTTTTTTATCTACAATTCTACCGTTAGTATTATAATAAGCAACATGCGTGTTCAAATCATAATCCATTTGCTTTGTGGTAAGAATAATACTTCGGTCGTCCAACTTTACCCTCCCGTACATTTTTGCTTGACGAGTATTTCCGAAATAATAGGCAGTATCTCCTGTAATGGTCACGGTATCTGCCTGAACAATACGGACTTTCCCAAAAGACTCTACAATATTGGTGGTTTCGTTAATGATAGCCATGTCGCAGTTCATCAAGGTTGTTCCCTGACGTAAACGAACGTTTCCTAATAGCTTTTTTACTTGCATAAAGGGCATATTTTGCCCCACCAAAC
>JARXAV010000229.1 GCA_029865665.1 Flectobacillus sp.
CGTTGATTGAAAACCTGTACCGTCTTTCCAGCCATACCAATCTCCTAAATTTGAATAAATTCCTTGGTACAAATAGTAATCGTTTATATCCAAGTCAGTGTTTAGAATACTAGCTGATGCCGTTAGTTTTAAGTCATCCACCACTTTTGAGTTTTTCAGGAAATTTTCTTGACTAATTCTCCAACCCAATGATAGTGAAGGAGATAAAGCAGCTCTGTTTGCTTCTGGCAATTTGGCTGAAACCGCATAAGCAGCACTAAAATCAGCGTAGTATTTATGATCAAAGTTATAAGTTGCCAAGAAGCCTAAGTTTGCATTACTCGTTCTGTGGTAAACTTCCGATGCAGACTGTTGAAATCCGTTTGCCAATAAAACTGCAGTCAGATTATGTTTTTCACCAATTGTTTTTTCATAGTTTAATTGACTAGAAAAAGCAATTGTTTGGCGGTACGTATTAGCACTTACGTTTTGTGTTCCTGATTTTGTATCTTGACCATACACGGTAAGACTACTGATTAGGTCTGTTCCACTATAGTTATTCCAAGTAGGGGCAAAAGTTGCGTAAGTATAATTATAGGCCAATGTGTACGAAGTGGCATAGTCAACAGAGAAATTAGTTTTGAAACTCAAGCCCTTCAATACATTTCTCAAATCAGCCTTGATACCTGTCGTAAACTGAAACTGTCTGTTTGCACTTTGGTTATTTCCTCCTGCATAAGCCGTTGCAATTCCGTTAGTTTGGTCTAACTGCGTTCCTCCAAGAAAATATTTCCCGTCTATGATATTGTTACTGTTTGCTAATAATATTTGCGAGGCAGCATCTTCCTTTTCAATTAAATCAATTGGAATCAAAGGCGAAAATCTATTCGGTCGTATGGTAGCAGCATTATTCCAATGGTTGGTATTTACCCCTCTTCCCGTATTAAAAATAGCGGTAGCATCTGCATTCAGTGAAATAAACTCATTCAGGTTTACGTCAATATTTCCACGAAAATTTAGACGGTCTGAGGTATTGTTAGCTTTTGCCTCTCCAAAGTTTAAGAACGAACCTTGCGTGGTATAACCGATATTAGTATAGTATCTTACTCGCTCATTTCCGCCCGTAATTTCAGCGGTGGCATCATAACGGCCAAAAGAATTTGACAAATATTCAGGTGAATAGAAATCTACATTCGGATAACGATACGGGTTACGACCAGAAGAGAAGTTATATATATCATTTTCTGAATATAAATTAGTCAATCCATCATTTCTTCTTGCTTCGTTATATAGCGTCATGTACTCGCCAGATCCCAAATACTTTGGATAACTTTTGGGAAGATTAACACCACTATTAACTCGAAGATTCAACGTATTTGTGCCAGACTTTCCTCTTTTAGTAATAATATTCACTACACCTTTTGCTGCACGGCTACCGTACAAAGCCACTGCATGTGCTCCTTTAAGAAATACAATTTGGTCGATTTCCGTTGGTGCTACGTTTCCAAGTTCACGAGGTACGCCATCAATCATGAACAAATAACTACCCATACCCCAATTGCTATTGCCATTAAAGCCTGGTACTAAGGTTTCCATTCCATCAAGTGGAAAGGTGAAATAGTTTTTGTTTAGTAAATCTTTTACATCGACCTGTGATATTCCACTCATTAGGTCTCTTTTTTCAACATCATGGAATGGTAAACGAACATAGTCAGATTCTTGTACAACCTGCATGACAATTTCACTGATCGGCTTTGTTACCGTTACGTGATAGGTTTTGTATCCCTTTGCAGATACGGATAATACTTCATCTGATGGAACGTCTATCGTGAATGTTCCTTGTCCATCTGTAGTAGTTGGTTGACTGTATTCGGCAGAGCAACTTACTGTAGCTCCACTAATGGGTTTTTTATCAAGCCCCAGAACGGTAGCCTTGATTTTGAAAATCGAGACATCTTGTGCAAAAATATTAGCGTTTGATAAAGCTAATAGCGTACACAAAATAGTTAGTATTTTTATAAACTTCATAATTTTCGTTTATCTGTTTGAGTATTGAATAGTAGTGATGGTAGAAGCACTCTCTACCATCACCTTATACATGTTAGATGCTTACCATCCTGGATTCTGCTGGAATTCCAAGTACAAGTTTACATCATTCGTCTTCAATGGTAACCAGTAATGCTTGGCTGTAAACTTACGCTCAAGAATTAATGTTTCTCTAAAGTTCAGCACCTTGTTATCCTTATCACTTTTTGTAGGATCAAGAGGAGCTGCTCTATCAAACTCAACAGATTTTTTAAGAGTGTATGGACTTTCTGCCAATAATAACCAGCGACGTAGGTCATTGAAGCGATGTCCTTCAAAAGAAAGTTCAACAGCTCTTTCACGTCTTACTTCGCCCATAAAGGCGTCTATGTTACCCAAAAACTGTGTAGCTACTGGGCCAGCTCCTGCTCTTGTTCTAAGTACATTGATGGCCTCTACCGCAGTTTTAGCATATCCTGAAACTTTTCCATTCGCTCCACCATACGCTTGTGCAGCAGCTTCTGCATACATTAGATAAACATCAGCAAGTCTCATGTAAGGGAGATGGATGTTTAAACTTTTATCATAACTGTATCCCAAGTCATACTTATTGGCTGATCTCGGAATAAATTTATAATTCAAATAGCCTGTTCTACTTCCAGTTGCAACATCTCTATAAGTCCCTTTTGTATGTAAATTTGCATACCTATTGATGGTTTCTGAGGCATTAGGAATACTACCATTCACTATTTTTATCCCGTCGTAGATGATGTCATTATAGAAACGAGGGTCTCTTCCTTTCCATGGGAACTCTGGATTATATCCCGATACTGGATCTGTTTTTGTGGCATCGGCAATTGGTAGTCCATTCGCCATACCGTACATATCCACATAATTAGCAGTAGGCAGAAATTTAGTATCTCCTTCACTGACGATAAGCGGAGTGTATTGTTTTGCCGTTCCGTAAGTTGTTCCATGAGCACCATAGTATGGTCCTCTGAAAATTGCTTCTGTTGCTCCTGGAATTGCCCAGTTTTGCCCAGTAGTATAGAAGTTTGTATAATATTTATCAAACGGAACTAAACTGTATGGTGCTTGACCGCTCTCGCAAAGTTTAAGCAATTCAGCTGAAGCCTCAGCCGCTTTTTTACAATATTCAACATTATAGGTTTTACCACCACCTGAAACAGAGTTCATTAACGGACTTCCTGCCCACAAATAGTTTTTGGCAAGATAACCAAGAGCCATTATTTTATTAATGCGAAGTACATTTTTACCTAATGTTCTCTTACCAGCTGTAGTAGCATCCCAATCTGTTGGAAGTAAATCTGCTGCTTCTCTGAAATCTTTGGCAGCTTTGTCTGCACACTCGCTATATTTCAAACGTGGCAATGTCAACTTTTGATCACCAGGTAAAACCGTATCTATGTATGGAAGTCCACCAAAATACTGCATAAACATGAAGTGATACCAACCTCTGAAGAATAATAACTGACCTTTGATTAAATCCTTTTCTTCTTGAGTTGCATCATTCATTTTATCAAGATTGGCGAGTCCCATGTTGGCTTTACGGATTCCGTACCATCCCAATCCCCAAAGAGACTTCGTAAAACGGTCGTCATTGGTAGAGTTGTTATTTCGGTCAAGCCAGCCAGCTTGCCAGCCGTCAAAGTTTCTTTGCCATCCCCAAAAGTCACCATTTTCAATTTTAGGTCCAAAATGTCCTACTGCTGAAACTGACATTATTTCATCATCTCCCCAGTTGAATGAACTTGTCCAATAACCGTTAGAAAAGTCAGGAATTGTGTGATATAATTCTTCTGTAAATCCTTGAAAGTTTACAAAATTTTTGTACGCATCTTTATCAGATACAGCAGCCTGCGGGTCACGGTCCAAAAACTCTTTACAAGAGGTTAATCCTGAAGTCATGGAAAGGAGCACAGCTGCAATTAAAATATTAATTTTCTTTTTCATGATTTGATTTATTAGAAAGTGATGTTTAAACCAAGATTATAACGTTTAACGGTAGGATATGCACCTTGTGAAGCCAAGCCCGTACCTCCCCCAAAATTATTTTCTCTATCATCTGGCATTTTGCTCCACGCTATTAAGTTATTTCCGTTCAAGTAGATTCTTAAACCTGCAAGACCTAATTTTCTACTCGCTACTGATGTGAAACTGTAAGCAATTTCTGCATTTTTTAATCGTAAATAAGAACCGTCGAATATGTACTGAGTACCACGATAATAGTCGGCTGGTGTTGATGTCCAACGAGGAATAGGTACTCCATCAGGATTTAATGGTGACCAATACGCACCTTCTTGATAAACTGTGTTTTTCTGATTTACCAAACTTCCCAATCCAACATTACGAGTAACATTGTTTACTCCATAGAATTGAACAAACGCAGTCAAACCTTTCCAGTCCAATCCAAATGTAGCATTGTACGTGTTTTGAGGCCAGTTTGTATAACCATAAGGAATACGGTCTTGTGCATCAATTACACCATCGGCATTATAATCTACAAGGTATAAGTTGCCTGGTAATTTTTGATTATCCTGAGCATTGTGTATTGTACTACCGTATAACTGATCCCAAGTATTATACTTACCTTCGCTAACATAAGAGTATTCCTGATTTATTGCTTTACCTTCTGTCTTTTGATAATCTTGTAATAACTCTGGGTTTGCTGCTTCAATGATTTTATTTTGCGTATGCGTCATGTTTAAATCAGTCCATACACGAAATTTGCCCAATGATTTACTAAAATGTAACTCAACTTCGTATCCACTTGACTTTACTGCTCCTAAGTTTGCTACTGGTGGTGCTGCTCCATAATAAGAAGGTACATCTTGACGATTTCCTAACAAAATTTTGGTTCTGTTGTCGCTAAAAACATCTGCTTTACCTTTTATCAAACCTTTGAACAACTCAAAATCAACCCCAACATTGAATTTTTCTGATTCTTCCCACTGAACAGTTGGATTACCCACTCCAGTTTGTCTGTATTGTGTGTATGGGCTTTGTTCTGCTGCTTCACCAGTAGTCCCTAATCTTGCTACTCCGCCGTAGTTCCATTGATCCAAGTAAGGCCATCTAATTCCAAGGTTATCAAACCCTGTTTGCCCATAAGAAGCTCTCAATTTTAATAAATCAATAGCTTTTACAGACTTAATGAATTCCTCATTTGATAGTACCCAGTTTACCCCTCCAGACGAGAAATAGTTGAAACGATAGTCAGGAGCGAACTGCTCTGAACCGTTATAAGCACCATTATATTCTGCTGTGAACTTGTTGTTAAACGTATAGGTTGTTCTGAATACCCAGTCTTCTCTGTACGTAGGAACAATACTTCCGTTAGCAAATACGTTTCTGTTCATCAATCCCATCGCAGTCAAGTAATGTTTTCCTGCAAATGTTTTTGCATAATTCAACTGAAATTGGTAGAATAAGCGTCGTTGACTTGCACCAATGTTACCAGCAGCTGGTGACCATCTTACACCCTCTTGAAAATCAAATCCTGTTACTCCATCTACTACTTGCTTATAGGTTACATTTCCAGTTTCTGGGTCTATCCATTTCAACTGTGCGTCATTGAACAAATCATTGATACCTCGGTTACTTTCAACGAAAGTATTATCAAAAGAGATGTTCCCTGTAAATTTCAATCCCTTTACGAGCCTACTCAAATCCTGTTCAAGCGAAAAATCCGTTGTTATCTGAGCAGTTGTAGTATTGGCAATTCCACCTAGTCCAAGTATTCTTGCTGAGTTTTCTGCCTTTTGTTCATTGGGTGAGTAAAAACCCCAAGAGCCATCTGCGTATCTTGGTAAAATAGCATCAGGAGCAGCGTTGTAAGCATCAATCCAAGGTCCATATTGATTCCCGGTGAAGCCCCAAGGAGCTTTTCTCACACCATACGAACCAGAAATGTTGGTTTTGAATAACGTACTTGACGACAACTGAAAATCAAGGTTACTACGAACGTTTAGTCGGTCAAACTCAAATCCTTGCTTGTAACCTCTGTTATTGTCGTACACTTTAAATAAATCAGCCTCGTGTAAGATATCTGCACTCGTAAAATATTTTACAAAGTCTGTTCCACCACTGATATTGATGTTAGCATTGTTGGAAATTGCATCTTTTTTAAATAGTGCATCCTCCCAGTCAACATTAGGATAACGTTCTGCTTCTGCTAGATTTGCAGGATTTCTATACTTTTGAAGGATTGCCTCTGGTAAAATGTTTCTCCAACCATCTGGTCTAGCAGCTAGTTCATATTCAATAGCTTGATTTCTGATTGTCAACCCATCGTATGAATCATACTTTTTTGGTAACTTCGAAGCTGATTTTACAATCGTATTTACCGTTGCTCTAATCGTAGCTTTACCTGTCTTTCCTCTTTTTGTAGTGATCAAGATTACACCATTAGCTCCTCTCGAACCGAACACGGCTGTTGCTGAAGCATCCTTTAAAACTGTCACGGCATCAACCGAACTAATATCCACTGAGTTCATTGGACGTTCAACACCATCTACTAAAATAAGCGGAGCAGAGTTATTTGGACTACTAATACCACGAATGATGATTGTAGGGTCTTCTCCCCCTGGTAATCCTGTTGATGCACTAGTAATCAAACCTGGCACGTTACCTGTCAAAGCAGCACCAATACTTGATACACCTCCTGCACGTTCTAGCACTTTACCAGTCGTCTGCGTCACAGCGGCAACAACACCTTCTTTCCGCTGTTTACCATAACCTACTACTACGACTTCACCCAAGGCTGTTTGGACTTCTTCTAGCAAGACGTTCAACGTCGTTTTGTTACCTAGTAGAATTTCCTGTGTCTTATAGCCAATCGAACTAAAAACCAACGTTTCCTTTGAAGTACAAGCAATCGTAAAGGCACCATCCTTGTTAGCTGTTGTTCCTCTTGTGGTTCCCTTTATGGTGATAGTCGTACCAGGTATTGTTTCTCCAGTAGTGGACTTAACCGTCCCCTTTACTGTTTGGGCTTTTAAGGAAAAAGCCGAAAACCCAATCAAAAGCGAGATAAGCCATACAAGTGAGTATAGTTTATTTCGAGCAGTTACAATGAGT
>JARXAV010000251.1 GCA_029865665.1 Flectobacillus sp.
GATGCCTTCGGTAGTGGAAATGGTAATGTAGAAGGAGCGTTCTTGTCGGGCTATGACTTAGGAAATCATCTCTGCGACCTTTCTCCCCGTCATCATAGCAGCGTTTAGGGACGGATATGCTGTGTAGTCACCACAACGATATACGTTTTCCGCTATTTGTAAAGGTAAATTTTTAGCACCAATCGTAAACGAAGGAAGGGCGTTAGGGATATGGTAGCTTTTCAGATGTTGCCAGTCTGCTACGCTATTTCCGAACCAGTTGGTTAACTCATGCTTCAATGTTGCAATATGCTGTTGTTCGTTTGCGGGGTCAATACACGTCGTAGATACCGAAATGAGCGATTTGCCTGTGGGTGCATAAGTAGGAGCAATGTCACTAGGTACGCACAAGTTATGAATCAATTCGTTTCGATTCGGATTTAAGACTAACATTTTTTCATCCAGCGGCGATTGATTAGCTGAAAAATATACACAAGAGGTCGCATTAAATTGATAGTGCGTCTCTTGTTTTATCAATTTACTTGCTTGCAGTGCATCTGTGGCAATGACTACCTGACTTCCTTGAATTTTTTCGCCAGAACTCAGGTAAACCGTTGTTCCGTCAATGCGTTCAACAGGAGAGTTAAGGCGTATAGAATGATTAGGCAGATTGGCGGCTAATTGCTCAGGAATTGCTTGCATTCCCTGAGCAGGAATTACGGCATCTCCTTCATAAAATTTGCCAAAAATATAACGAAAAAAGGAGGCTGAGGTCTGAAGATTATCTTCCAAGAATACGCCTCCAAAAAAAGGTTTCAAGAACTGAGAAATCATCTTATCCGAGAACCCGTAATTATGTAAATATTGGTCGGTCGATTCTGGATTCTGTTCAAGTGTTTCTTCGGTAATCGCTGTCGTATCTAGTATCAATCTCAAGGTTCTGAGTTTGTCTGAAAAAGAGCCAATAGGAGAGGTGATACTGTCAAAAATTTTACTCGGATTTTTGAAGGGATTAGTCATTTGTTCAAAACCCTTTCCATGACGAATCAATGCACCAGAGTCAAATGCTGCTAAATTTAGTTTTTCGTAGTTTACTAATTTTTGAGCTTCAGGATAAGCCGTTAATAATATTTGAAACCCTCTGTCTAACAAGAAACCATCCACTTTGTCAGTTCTCACTCTTCCCCCCACCTGATCAGCGGCATCTATCACCAGAAAATCTTGTTGTTTGCGGTGCAAATAGTTTGCACAACTTAGTCCTGCTATTCCAGCACCTACGATAATAACCATTGTTTATGATGTCTTTAAGTGTTAATAGTATAGTTCAATACTTGCTAAACAAATAAAGACTTGAACGGTTTTTTAAGGAGCAAAATAAATCTTTATGACAAAATAAAGGAAAATGGTATTATTTTTATATTCACTGTGTTTTGCTACCACTTGAGTAAAATCATTAAATAGATGCTTTTTCAATTTTAAATTAAATATTTTTAAACAAATTAAATGATTTTAATGTATTGATAGTTAGGTGATTAAATGTATTTATGTGGTGTTTTTTCTATTTTTATGATGTATAAGTGATGAAACTCATAACATTGAAATAACATAGTTTTCAAAGATTTTTTATTATTTTGCAAATGAAATCAGTTTTGAGTAAAATAGAACAAAACCATTTTTTCTCTTTTCTGTATCTTGTTAATTTAGTAAATTAAAACAAGTTTTTTAATCCATCTTCAGTCGGTCTAACGACTAAGATACCAAACAATAATGCTATGAACTATCAGATTCACGAAGGTAACGGCTACAAATACATAGATGAAGGAGAAGGCGAAACGTTGATGCTCCTTCACGGACTTTTTGGTGCTTTAAGTAACTGGGAAGGAGTGATAGAAGGTTTTAAGGGACAATACCGTGTTATTATTCCGATGATGCCTATATATGAAATGCCTATTTTAAAAGCTGGTTGCGACGGTTTAGCAGAGTTTATAGAAGGCTTTGTTAAGTGGAAAGGCTTGACTGATTTGACGCTACTTGGTAACTCACTAGGAGGTCATGTTGGGTTGATTTTTACCTTGAGAAATCCTGATAAAGTAAAGCGTCTTGTTCTGACAGGTAGCTCTGGTTTATTTGAAAATGGGATGGGTGGTACGTACCCTAAAAGAGGAAATTACGAATATATCAAAGAGCGTGTTCAATACACATTCTATGACCCAAATACGGCTACGCAAGAATTAATTGATGAGGTGTTTGAAATAACGAACAACGGTTCTAAAGTAATTCGAATTATTTCTATTGCGAAGTCTGCACAGCGGAACAATATGGCTAAAGAAATCGTTAACATTAAAGTACCAACATTATTGGTTTGGGGACTAAACGATACCATTACACCGCCACAAGTAGGACACGAATTCAACCGTTTGATTGAAGGTTCAGAATTACATTTTATAGACAAATGTAGCCATGCTCCGATGATGGAACGTCCGAATGAATTTAACGAAATTTTGACAACTTGGTTGAAAAAAACACCTATTAGTGAAGCTGCATTGGTCTAATTTCAAAATCTTTGGTAGATCCATTTGGAATTGTTCCTTTAATCAGTAATTTAGGGTTAAATAACCACTTCCAATCCGAATTTTTGTAATTAAATACGTACCTTATTCTATCTCGTACGGTATTTTATGAAAATATAAGGAATTCGCCTTTGGTTCAAAACAAATTACGATATGCTTGCTAAAGACTTTGTTAATCACGTATTGCCAGTGTTGAAGCCCTCTGATACCGTAGCGGATGCGATGGATTGGATGGAAGAATTTCGAGTAGGTCAGTTGGTCATTGTTGATGGAGAAACTTATAAAGGGTTGGCAAGTCATGATGGGTTGGTTGAACACGATGAAGATACCCCTTTGGAAGCACTACAAATGGATTATTCAGGGGTTTACGTAACTCCGTATCAGCATTTGTTTGAAATTTTGAGTTTAACCCAGCAACACGCACTAGAGGCTGTGGCGGTTATAAACGAAGACGGCTTTTTTGAAGGTACTATCGTTGTAAAAGAATTATTAGACGAGTTTGCAAAGAGTTTAGGTACGCAAGAGTTGGGTGCTGTGGTTGAAATCGCAGTCGAAAATAGAAGCTACTCTTTGTCAGAAATTAGTCGCTTGATTGAATCGAACGATACAAAAATTATTAGTAGCTATTATTCAAGTGGTAATGAACATAATGACTTTAAATCAACCTTGACTTTGAAGTTAAATCGTAAAGATATTAGTCATGTTGTGGCTACTTTAGAGCGTTTTGAATACGAAGTAGTGGCAGCTTATGCATTTGAAGCCATGGATTCGCCCGATAAAGAGCGGTACGAATTGCTGATGAAGTATCTCACTATCTAATGTTTTTTCCTTTTGGAACATATAAGAACCCCACAGGCTGATTATCTTGTGGGGTTTTACATTTTTAGGCCTTTACTTATTGGTTTATGGTATCTTTTTACGATAATCCTTCTTAAAAATTTGGGAATAACCCAGCTTCTTTCTTCTTTTGTTACAAAGTCTGGAATGAATAGCATTTATTCGTTCACACATTCATAAATTTTATCTTTTACAATGAAAATAGCCATTCATGGGCGTAATTTTAACGAAGACACCAAGCCTTTCATTCAGGCCATGTTTAAAGAGTTGGAACGAATAGGGGCGGAGGTTCAATTACAAGCATCTTACAGTAGTTTTTTGTCGGAGGCAGGAATAACCTATAATGCTGCTTCGTTTTATACTAATCATACCGATCTTCAGGATATTGACCTCGTTTTAAGTTTAGGCGGAGACGGCACTTTGCTCGATGTTGTTACGCACGTAGGAGCAAAGCAAACACCAATATTAGGAATTAATACAGGGCGTTTGGGCTTTTTAGCAACTATCTCACCTGAAAAAATTAGCGAAAGTTTAACGGAAGTATTTGCTGGCAATTATTCGATTGACAAACGTACGTTGGTAGGTATTGAGGCTCATCTCAATGATAAACCCATGGATATTTTTGGGGGTGTTAACTTCGGACTAAATGAGTTAGGTATCATGAAAACCGACACGTCCTCAATGATTGTCGTAAAAGCCTATTTGAATGGACAATATCTGAATGCCTATTGGGCAGATGGTGTCATTATTTCCACGGCTACAGGTTCAACAGGGTATAACCTCAGCGTTGGAGGGCCATTGGTAATGCCAGGTTCGGATATATTTGTGGTTGCTCCCATGAGTCCTCATAATTTGAATGTTCGCCCGCTCGTTATTACTACAGATTCGATTCTTGACTTTGAAGTAGAAAGCAGAAGTTCAAATTACCTTATTTCCCTAGATTCTCGTTCGAAAGTAGTGGACAGCAATGTTAAGATTCGTTTAAAACGAGAGAATTTTCAGGCTCATATTATCAAATTATCGAATACTAACTTTTTGAATACCTTACGAAGCAAGTTAAATTGGGGCTTAGACATACGGAATTAAACAAAAATTAAGTGTAGGGATATAGCGTTATTCTTGCTTCATAAATCAAAAACACTAAAATTATGTTGTTTTTATCTCGAATCTAAGATAACAAAATGCTATTTTTAACGTTAAAATTAAGTTCTGAAAGAATTTCTAATGCAATGGACTGCATCGTATCTGAATATCTTGTAGGCTATTTCCGCAAAAAACTCCTTAAATCAGATGACTAAGAAACATTACCTTTTGATTACTTTTTTATTCACCTTTTTGTCGGCTCAAGAAGGCTTAGCTCAGTTTAGAGTTGGGAATTTATTTGGCGGAGAAAACGGGAGAAGAATACATAAAAATAAAACGTTTCAGGCTTATTCTACCATCAGTTTTGGAGGAGGTAGTTCGAGTTATTATGGTGATTTGTCGCCTTATAACCGCTTTCTTCAATCGACCATCAATGGGATTCGTTGGAATGCAAACTTCAATTATACTCGTCAAATGTCGCCTACCTTTGGTTTACGCTTTGGTCTGACATGGGCTAGAATCTCTGGAGATGACAATTACATGGACGGTGTGCCTAAATTTGAGGTCAACTTCATTCGTAACTTACACGTCCGTAATGATATTAAAGAACTTTCTGTTATTGGAGAATACGATTTAGTACGTACCGAACGTTCCTATAATCGTAGAGCGGCGATTGTTCCTTATTTACTAGGCGGAGTGGCCGTTTTTGCTCATGACCCAATGGCAAAAACTCCTACGAGTACCATTGCTGGTGTGCCATCAAACGAATGGGTACGTTTACAACCACTTGCAACCGAAGGTGTGACTTATTCATTGATTGGAGTAGCTATTCCTATTGGTGTAGGCGTTCGTTATAAAATGAACAAAAACTGGGATTTCGGTTTTGAAGTAGGCTACCGTTATACCTTTACGGATTATTTAGATGATGTAAGCGGTAATTATCCAGATCCTACTCAATTAACCAGTACGCTTGCTCAGGTAATGAGTAATAGAACGTTAGAAAAAACAGCCGCAAATAGAGGTACAGACAGAACTGCGGGTGTTTCAGCTTTTTTAACAGCGAATGGAATTCCGTTTAGTGGTGATCCTTTTGCAAACCCAATTCCAGGTTTTACAAGTGATACAGATCCAAGAGGTAGTCCGAAATTGAAAGACGCTTATATGCTTACAACGATTAAGCTGATTTATCATATCGAACCTAAAATCAAATGCCCTGGTGTTAGATAACCTTCGTTTGATTTTCAATATATTGGCAAATATGGCTATCTAATGTGGGTAGCCATATTCGTTTAACAAAACATCATTAACCACAGATGAATAAACGCATTGTTATAAGTACTTTTCTTTTGTCTCTTGCTTGTTGTTTGGAGCTAGTAGCACAGAAAATCGAGATTGGGGCTGGTGTGGGTGCAATGAACTACAAAGGCGATATGTCTCCGAGTTTGAATCCTTCTTTGGCTAAGTTAGGAGGGAATATCATGTTTCGCTACAACCTAAAAAGAGATTTGAGTTTTCGTGCGAGTGCAACGATGGGTTCAATTTATGGAGATGATAAAAAAGTAAGCGACCCATTTAATCAGCAAAGAGGGATGTCTTTCACAAGCCAAATTACAGAGTTGGCATTATTGGCAGAATATAATTTCTTTACCTACCAATATAACCGCTATCATAAAGACTGGAGTCCTTATGTTTTTGGTGGGGTAGGTTTCATGAAATTTACACCAAATACTCCAGTGGTTTATGAATATCGTCAAAATCAAGTTGTCTTGCCTTTTGGGGTGGGTATTAAATACAATTTGCATGGCCCATGGGATTTGAACCTAGAGTTTGGAACGAGAAAGACTTTTACGGATTATTTAGATAATCTAGGAGGAGATCATCCACTAGTGGCTAAAAATCTCCAAAATGATTACAGTACGGGAGATTTGTATTATTATACGAGTTTGACGGTAACATATAAGTTCTTTAAGATATTTTGTCCTGATTGATATCTGCCTATTTTACTAAAATTGCCCAAAATATCCCATTTGTTCCCACCTAAACTACTGCAATACTTCTGATAATCCTTCAACTAAGCTTGAATAAGCTAATCCTCGATTTTGAATAGGGTCTGGAATTCGTTAAATTTGTACTCTTATCGCTAATTAACTGGTTTACATGCTTTTGGTATGCTTCTCTTCTTAATCAAAAGCGATAAGAAGAATAGATTTGGCGTTTTGAGGTTTGATTAACCCTACTAAATGCCATATTCATCTATTCTAGCCGAGTTAAAGTCTGTTAAAAAGTGTTAAATCAGTGAAAGAACAATTAGATCTCAATAATCTCCCACAGCATATTGCCGTTATCATGGACGGGAACGGACGCTGGGCTAAGCAACAAGGATTTGTTGACCGTATATTTGGACATAGAAATGCCCTAAAGGCAGTCAAAGAAGTCATTGAAGGTTGCGGAGAATTAGGAGTAAAATACTTAACCCTCTACGCATTTTCTACCGAAAATTGGAATCGTCCGCAAGCTGAAGTGGACGGCTTAATGAATTTGTTGGTAAAAAGTATTGAAGATGAACTTCCAACTATGCACAAAAACAACGTTCGTCTTGAAACAATCGGTGATACTGATTCATTACCTGATTATTCAAGAAAACATTTGTTGGCAGCAATAGACGATACCAAAAATAACACGGGTTTAACGGTAATTCTTGCCTTGAGTTATAGTGGTAAATGGGATATTACCAATACTGCTAGACAGCTTGCTCAACAAGTGAAGGACGGTGTAATTGGCTTAGACGACATCACTGAGGAGTATTTTGAACAAAATCTTAATACAAAAGGAATTGTTAATCCTGACTTAATGATTCGTACAGGCGGAGATCATCGTATTAGTAACTTCTTACTTTGGCAATTGGCTTATGCAGAACTTTATATTTTTGAAGAATTGTTTTGGCCAGATTTTCGTAAGAACCACCTGCACGAAGCAATTCTCGACTACCAAGTTAGAGAAAGACGATTTGGGAAAACGAGCGAGCAAATTAAGTCGGAACACAAGAAAAAGTAAATTGTCCACCTTGAGTTGCAAATGATAGTATCCAAAAGCCTAACCCGTTTCTATTATTTTATACTCAAATCTTATAATGAATACCAAAATGGTGTTGTATTGCATTACAACCAAAAATGATACAATGAAGAAATACACATTGATATTCTGCTTAACCTTATTTTCATTTGTAGTACAAGCTCAGTTTCGTCTAGGAGGAACAGGAGGTTTTGGCCGTTCGAATACTGCATTGGACTTAAACTATGCAGAACCTAAAGAATACGAAATTGCAGAAATAACCATTACGGGGTCAAAATTCTACGATGGTAACTCGATGATAACTTTGTCGGGTTTACGTGTTGGCGATAAGATTAAAGTTCCTGGAGATGCTATCAGCTCAGCAATTAAAAAATTGATGGGTCAAGGTATTATCGAGGAGGTTGAAGTCGCTGCATCTAAAGTGGAAGATAATAAGATTTGGTTAAATATCTCCCTGAAAGAGCGTCCACGTTTATTCAAAATGGAATACGTTGGGACTAAAAAAGGGGAAATCGAAACCTTAAACGATAAACTAAAAGCGTATAAAGGTAAAATCGTTACTGCTACTGTTAAAAAGAATATGGAGCTTGCCATCAAGCGTTTTTTCCAAGATAAAGGTTTCTTGAATGTAGGGCTTAAGCTTGCTGAACACGTTGACTCAACTCGTGGTAATAATGCAACGATGAAGGTTTTCGTAAATAAAGGAGGAAAAGTAAAAATCTCAAAAATTGATTTTGATGGAATTAAAGAACTTCCGTTAAGTACCTTAAAACGTAAGTTGAAAAGTACAAAAGAGAAGAAGTTCTGGAGAATTTTCTCTCCGTCAAAATATATTCCGAACAAGTTTGAAGAAGATAAAGAGAAGCTTTTGGCTTACTTCAATAAAAATGGGTATCGTGATGCACGTATC
>JARXAV010000268.1 GCA_029865665.1 Flectobacillus sp.
CCAATTTTTTATTCACAAACTCCGCATGACCTCTCGTAATGCGTGGGTCATAGAGGTAGGCTTTCGGCTTGGTATTCCAATCTACCGCAACTCCACACCAAGTAGGTAGGGCTTTAAACGACGTAAATTTATAGGAATCTATTTGTTGGGCTTGTGAAAAAGCACCATAAAAAGCGAATAAAAGGGTTAGTATTAAAACACGATGATTTTTCATGAGACAAGGCTTGTTTTAAGAGTTAGATGTTCCATAAATATACAAGTTTCAGCGAGAAATCGTAGAAGAATAAGGCAGGGAAATATTTTCAGTGGGAAAAGGCAGAGGGTTTGGTCGCTTTTCTTTGGGGTGGTATTATTCTGTTTGTAAAAGAAGCGAAAAATACTAACAAATGTTTGAAATAAAAGCAACGTGATTATATTTTTGTAAAAATGATTTATGTCATTTTACGCAAAGCCGAAATGCGATAATGGAGGCATGATAAAATCAATACGTTATTAATAAAATGGGAAGAGTCGTTGAAGTTAACAAAATTAGTTCAGTTTTTTCTGAAGTACACAACCATGAAAAGCTAACTCAGTTTACACTAGGTTTATATCTGGATATGCTCTCGGCATCGGGAAATGTACTACAACAACAATTGAGTAGGTTAACGCTGAAGTACAACGACCTTACAATATACTATTGCACGAGTATTGATAAATATATTTATAGCGAAAAACATAAATTACCGTACTATGAATTATATCAATTGAACGAAAAAATTGCCGAGAGAACCGCAACAGGACGTTTATATATAAATGAACTCAAAGATTTTCTTGAGACTCATCTTTCGCATTAATCTATCTCGACTCAAAGTTGATTAGCCAACTTTTAAAAGTTGACTAATCTGAAAATCGACCTAAAGGAAGACTAATTTGTAAGCAGCATCCTTAAAAGTAAAAATCCGCTACCCGTGAATACCCTATTCACCAGTAGCGGATTCTGTTTATAAACTAATAAACGAGAAAATTGCCTAAGCTGCAATGCCAGTAACTAGCCACCTAATAGAAATTACAATTCTGAGATAAAGTCATGAATTGGTTTCAAGGATATTTCAGTACCTGTTTCGCCCTTGTCAGCATAATCAAATGGATTATCTAAATCTTTGATTAGGAAAAGCATATAAGTCACTAAAAAAGTAACTAATGAAGTTAAAAAAATAGATACCACAAATGGGTTAATATTAATAAAAATAAGTCCCAAAGCAGTTAGAAAAGCCATTGCTTCCACAATTGCATAAGCAGACCCAATAAAATCAGTGTCTCGAATGGTGTCTATCCGTAACATAACTTTCCTTAACTGATTCTGCTCATTTTTCATTTTGATGATGTAGTTAGCCTGTATGCCTTCGTTTTCCATATCCACAAAGAAATCATTCATTGAACTAATCGTTGCCAGCATTGACTTACTACTTTCTTTCTTATAAAGCCATTGGATAAGTAGTACTGGAAATTTTTTCTGAAAATCCATGAATCGTAGTGCTGCTTGCGAATTCTTACTCTTATAGACAGTGAGTGAGTCATCAAGTAGGCTACGCATCGAAGCAGCCAACTCACTTGGAAGTTTCTCACTTTCTTTATAATCAGAAAGTACCCCACTTATTAGAAAACCAATCAGGAAAATTGTACCCGCAACCAAGCTCGTAAACAGAGCATTGAGTTCCATAATATCAACTTCAAATCGGTGAGTCACATACTTTGAAATCGCAATAAATACTACAATCGGTAAGATTTTAAAAGCAATTTTCCACTTTAAAATTATCTTCATTTTTGTACAATATTGGTGTTTATGGGTTCTAATACCCTTTTTGAAATATTAAAAAGCTACAAATATAAAGACATTAAGCATAAGTTGGGATAGGCTAATAGAGAATAATTATAGTTCTGTACGCCCATATTTCTTCATCTCAACACGCTTAAACCCTCCTAAATAGCCGCAAGGTGCTTCAAAATATGATTTTAGACATCTCAAAACATATTTTGAAGCACCTATACAAGTAAAACACCCCAACTTTTTCCTATCAAACAGCAACAACATTCCAACTTCAACAATTATGAAAAACTCATTCATCGTCCTTTTTCTCTTAATCTCACAAAGTCTCTTCGCTCAGACTATCTTAAAAGCTGAAGCTCTTCAAAACGATTTTCAAATCATACGAAAATCTTATGAACAAATGCACCCAGGTTTGTATAAATACCAATCGAAAAAAACGATTGATGCTGCATTTGAGACCTGCAAAAAAGCATTGAATAAAGATCAAACACTAACGGAAGCCTATCTAACGATCCATCAACTTACCTCAAGTTTTAAATGTGGTCATGCTTATCCTAACTTTTTTAATCAGGAGAACTTCCTAAAGAAAGAAGTGTTTGAGCAGAAAAACGCTTTACCTTTTCACTTCAAAATTATTGACGACCGCATGATTGTGATTCGTTCAGCCGATTCGACGATTAAAAGAGGTATTGAAATTAAATCAATTAACGGAATTAAAATCCAGAAAATAATCCATACGATTTTACCCATCGTGAGAGCTGATGGTTCTAACGATAGTAAAAGAAAAAGTTTACTAGAAAATGGTAAGGAATACTTTAGCTATTTCGACATTTTTTTCCCCATCTTTTTTAACATCAAGCATAGCACGTTTACGATAGCGTATGCTGACTTTGGTTCAAAAAAGAGTCAAACAATCGAAGTTTCGGCAATGAATCACGCTGATAGAGATAAGATTATCAAGGCTAACTATCAAGAGACGGAGTACAAGAAAATAGCATTCAATTGGTTAAATGCTGAAACAGCAGTGATGACCATTAATGACTTCAATAATTACAACGGAAAAACGGATTATGCAAAATTCTATCTTGAATCTTTGCGAGAATATAATCTTAAAAAAGGTAAGAATTTAATCATTGATGTACGTAAAAATGAAGGCGGTAATAGTTCGGAAATGTTTAAGTTGATACCATATTTTAGCGAAAAATCAATTGACTATGTGGACATACAAAATACATGGCAAATGCTAAAAATAGACTCGACCCTAAAGCCATTGGTGTCGAATAGTGATTGGGCAAAATATTGGTTTGATCAGCGCAATAAAGGTTATCAGGAAACTCCTTTAGGACAATGGAAAGTAGCAAAAAATGCACAAGTTTTTACCCCTAATAGCGAACGTTTCACAGGCAATATTTTTTTACTTTCAAGTGCTACCAATAGTTCCGCTGCCTATATGATGGTAGAAACTTTTAAGAAATATAAACTAGCAACCATTGTTGGTCAAACAACGGGAGGAAACCAAAGAGGAATTACGGCTGGAGCAATGTTTTTTATAAGCTTACCTAATAGTAAAATCGAAGTTGATGTTCCCCTTATTGGCACTGATTTAGCACTTGCTCAAACATTACCAGACGCAGGTATTGAACCTGATGTATTTGTTCAGCCAAGTATCGCTGACTTGATAAAAGGAACAGACACAGAAATGAACACAGTGTACAAACTGATAAACAAACAATAATCACCTCACTAGTCTAGCGTTAAAAGCTCGACTCAAATGAAAGGTGTGTAAAAAGTGGAGGCTTTAACACTTAAAGCGTTGGGGAACATTCAGCATCAATCCGAGCGACGGTCGCTCGTAAACGTTTAACTTTTTACACAACCCCACTAAAAATCCGCTACCCGTGAATAATCTATTCACTAGTAGCGGATTCTATTTATAAATATAAGGATGAAGTGCTTTTAATTAAAAAGCTACTTAGGCTCTGATTGTAACTTCTATTAATTAATATCCCAGAAAAGCTTAGTCGTTAAATTATCCTTTGCTTTCACGGCATTATAATTCTCGGTATTATACACCGATTCGCTCGATGGATATACCCAACGGAAAGGTGGTTGTTTCTGAACGTTTGAATTATCTGTTTGGAAAGATAACTGAGGATAATTCAATCTTCTTAACTCAGCCCAGCTTTCGTGTGGTTGCAAAATGCTGTAATGAATCCATTTTTGCGTAGCAATCAATTTTAGTTTATCAGCATCCGTCAAGGCTTTATCCCAACTTACACCATTGCTAGTCAAATACGTTTGCACTTCAGCAGCCGTAGCGGTTGTTGCCAATGGCACAGTATTGTCGTTACTCAAGGTACGGAATTTGTAGTAGGCTTCTGTCGAAAGCTTAATTCCATTTTCGTAAGCTGTTTTTGCTAAGGCTGCATTGCCATTTTTCAACTGAAACTCAGCTACCAAAAAGTTCACCTCCGCTGCATTGATAAGCAAACCAGGGAAGAATTGGTTACGGCTAAACGTCGAACGGTTGTATAAAGAAAGCGTACCATCTGCCACGGTAGCCGATTGTACCGCCGAAGCTGCCAATGGGTCTAAGCCTTTGTACACTCCTTTTGCATTTTCACCTGTTTCGAACATCACTTTCAAACGTGGGTCGCTGTTGCTTACCATGTTGTCAATCATCGCTTTGCTTGCCAAGTTACCGTTTGAATCTTCGATACCGCTACGGAATCCTTTCGAGTTAAGTTCCGTGTTTAAATCAAACACATTGATTTGCACGTTATCTGCATTGGTCGAAATCAATGGATATTTAGTTGAATTGCCTAAAATATCCTTAATTTCTGCCGTTGCTCTCGTTTGGAAAGTAGTAGAAGCCGATACTCTAGCCAACATTCTAAGGCGTAACGAATTACAATATTTTGTCCACAATGCAATATCGCCTTTGTTTACAAAATCTTGGGTTTTGAAACCTGCTAAAATTCCCGACTTTACTGTTAAGGTACCTAACTCATCTGAAAAGCCTTTCAAATCGTCTAGCATTTTGGTATAAACGCCTTCTGCGGTATCGTATTTAGCGAACGATTTACCATAATCGCCTCCATTAACGCTCAATAAACCTGCCATCGAGAAAGGAATATCCCCGTGTAAATCAACTACTTTCTGCGTGTGGTCATAGAAATAAATCGTTGAAGCAATCTTATAGATTCGCTTATCGGTTTGCTCTGTGGCTGTTGCTTTTGCATATACTTTTTCAAACTCACGATACTGAGCTAAGAAATTGTAATAGTTAGTCCATCTGTCGCTAATACCCGCAGCCCCTGGAATGTATTGGTTGGGCGAATTCTCCCAACCAACGGCTTGTGTATAGTGGTTCAATGTAGTACGTAATACAACAAAGTAATTCCAATAATCGGGTAGTACATAACTCTTGTTTGAGCCTAAAAAACCTGTAAACTGTTTTTCTACGGTAGTTACAGAAATTTTTGAAGGGTCGGCATAACTTTCTTCAAAGTCTGACTTCTGACAAGCGACAAAAGTCATTGAACATGCCATGGATAGTATAAAGAGTATTTTTTTCATATTCTCAATATTTAAGTCGAATGAATGTTAGAAACTTGCTCTCACCATGAAACCAAGGGTGCGAGTAGCAGGGTTTGTTCCTGCGTTAGTAAGGGTTTCGAACCAACGTGAACCAGCAGTTGTTTGCTCAGAATCCATGTCTTTGATAGTACGGTAGATGTACAATAAGTTTCTACCAAATACAGAGACGTTCACTTTCTTCGCTCCAATTTTTCTTGCAATGGCTGCTGGTACGTTATACCCCAATGATAATTCTCTTAACTTAATGTATGAGTTTTCTTGTACATACAATTCATAACGAGAAGAACTATATTGTGGGCCACCCCAGTTGTAAGTATTGAAATAATAAACCGCTTGTGAAATCACATTCGTATTTTTTTCGCCATTTACTGAAACTCCATCCATTAACATCCCGTCATTATATACAACTTGACCATTTGGACCAGCGTTTGCCGTTGTTTGTACCCCATTTCCGTTTGCGTCAAGGTAGTATCTTAAACCACCACTAGCTGCGTCCATGTATTTGGTACTTTCTTCTAACAAACCTCTACTAATCATCCAGTTTAAACCTGTTGGCATGATGTAACCACCCCAACGGAAATCTGCAAGTACATCCAATGTAAATCCTTTGTAACTAAATGTGTTTGTGAAGCCACCTGTCAATTTTGGCATTGCATTACCCGCTTTCACCATTTTGTCGTTATCTAAAACGTAAAGCCCCGACTCATCCACGATTTTTTCGCCTTTGTCGTTAGTTGCAATTGGGTGAACATAGAAATCTCCCATTGGTTGTCCTACCACCGAGCGTAATTGAGCTGCATTTCCGTCATAATCTGCGTGTAATAACTCCGTAGATCCATTCGCCAATTGTTCTACTACGTTACGGTTAGAAGCAAAGTTGATACCTGTTTCCCACATAAACTTAGGCGTTTTCACAGGTGTTCCCGTGATTGCTACCTCAAGTCCTTCGTTTCTTAAAATACCGATGTTACTCAATACTGACACTGCACCCGATGTTGGAGCAAGCGTTAGTGGTAAAATTTGGTCAACAATACGAGCGTTATAATACGAAACATCTAAGCCCAAACGGTTGTTAAAAAACTTCGTTTCTAAACCAAATTCAAATTCGTGTTTTTGTTCTGGCTTGATTAAATCGTTACCAAAAGCACTTGGCAAGGTTGTATAAAGCACTGATTTACCCCCTGTTTGCTGCGTTCCATACGTATTTTGCTGATAAGCGATGTTAGCAGAATAAAGTGACGGGTAGTTCCCTACGACACCCCAAGAAGCACGAACTTTACCATAACTAAGGTAACGGGGTAGATTAAACGCTTCAGAGAATACAAAGCTTGAATTCACCGATGGATACAAGAAAGTATTGTTATTCGGGTTCATCGTAGAGGTTCTATCACGTCTCAATGTTCCTTCTAAAAACAAAAATCCTTTGTAGTCTAAGTTAAGTGTTCCAATGAAAGCGTCTTTCACTAACGAAGTTCTGCTTGAATTGCTTACAGGTGTATTGACAGAAGCCGCTACGTCAAATAAATTTTCCGTACTTAATCCTCCGCTTGTTCCTCTTTCTAAATAACTGCTTGTTTCTTTCGTAGCGGTATAACCTGCCATTGCTGTTAAATTAAAATCCTCCGAAACTTTTTTAGAATACGTTAACAATACATCACCGTACAAGATGTTGTAGAGATTCGACTTCATACCAAAATAGCCAGAGTTACCAAAAGCAAGTGGAATTTCAGTAGCTTGTTCGACTTCCGTTTTCACAGAGGTGAAATCCGTAGCAAGTCTTCCTCTAAGTTTTAAATCATCCGTTATCTGAATATTGTGTGTCATACTCGCAATCACACGGTTGCT
>JARXAV010000203.1 GCA_029865665.1 Flectobacillus sp.
AATTATGCCCGACAAAGCAAGAGTTTGTTAGATAGTTTACATATTCAGCATGACTACTTTGAACTAGAGATGGGGCATACTATTACGAGTGATGTGATAGACCTAATCAATAAATGGCTTAAAGCTGAATAAGTTTTTAGCCTTAATAGTAAATATCATGTACAGATATTTGTATGGACTAACGACCTTTCTTAATGTAGATTAAGTGTAGCTTTTTTGCATATATCTAACTTTGTGCTTTGAAATATTTTTCATCAGATTAAACAAACAATATTTTTACCCATGCAAGATTCAACAACAAACGACGTTTTGATGCACCACCTTACCGCTTTTGGTAACAATGATTTAGCTGAAATTATGCTTGATTATACAGAAGAGTCGGAAGTACTTACGTCAACAGGGGCTATCAAAGGTTTGAGTGCTATTACTGCATTTTTTTCAGATTTATTTAGCATCATTCCTACAGGTTCAGATTTTGAAATGAAGCAATTAACCGTTACTGCAAATGTAGCTCATATCATTTGGGCAAGTGAATCGGCGGTTGCAGTTATTCCATTTGGTACAGATACATTCGTAATGGAAAATGAGAAAATTAGATTTCACAGTGTGGCAGCCGATATACAGTACAAGTAGGTATATCCCTTATTTTCAGGTTGCTAAATCCAAGCGTATTGATACGATGAATTCAAAAAGCAATAGAAGGCTATAATTTTAGTCTTCTATTGCTTTTTGAATAATAACACGAGCATCTTCGGCAGCAATCGGTCTTACTACCCTTTTCGTAACTTTCCAACCGTCTGTTGTTCTCACGAGGGTATATTTATTGATGGTAAGCTGATAAATTGAAAAACCAGGAGAAACGCCTTTCCCTGCAAGCTTTACATGAGAGGCGGCAGAATCGGGCATGACAATGAGTAAGTACCCTATGGCAACCGCACTATCGCCCTTGAGTTTGATATGTGGAAGCATCGCCAAATGAGTCATTCCTGCTTTTATCGCCACTTTTTGTTCGGGAGCATTCACAATTTTCAAGATTTCTTCTCGCCCTTTATCTTGCTTTACTCCTCTATCGAAAGTAGCATCTTCTGTAAACATTTTTGTCCAATACGATTCGGAAGCAACATCAGAGCTAAACGCAGAACCAGCCAAAAGATTTAAGATTTCGAGTCTATCTTCTGTGGCTCTTAGGCGAGCAAGAAGTTGTTCGGTCTTCGATGCTCTTTTATCGGTATCGTGAGCTATGTTGTTTCTTTTGGCAACTGCTGAGTTTTTAGTTTCAATCTTCTGGGCGAAAAGCAGATTTGACATCAATAAGAAGCATACTTGAAGTGCAAATTGCTTAGTAAAATTAATTAATCTTTTCATTTTCAATAGATTAAAATTGTTTTACAAAATATTAAATACTTCAACATTACACTTGATAATCTTCTCTTACGGGGCAAAAAATATCAAATATTTTACATTTTGTAAGTGCTTTTCCTCCATGTATGACATGAGGTGCTATCACCACTATTTGTCCATTTTCATAGACTTTTGTTTGCTCACCCACTGTCAATTCAAACTTTCCTTCTAAAACCTGCGTGACTTGTTCATGGAAATGTTGGTGCATGGGTAAAATTGCCCCTTCTTCAACATCCCAGTAACCTAAAGTCATATTTTCCGTATGAATAAACCTTGCCTTAAATCCCTTTATGATTTCTTTTTGAGGTAGTGAATCTATATCAATCATCGTTTTTATTTGTATTATTTTTGTCTTTTTTCCATTTAAGAAAGCCTCGAAGATTCATCATTAAAAAGAAAACATTTCCTACACTTATACCAAAACTTTGCATTTTGAAGACTCCCAAATATATCCAAAGGGCATTAGCAAGTATATAAGAAATAAAACCTATGCGATTTTTGTTACCAATGAGATAAACGGCTAATAAACTTGATGCCATTGCTAACCAATCCAAACCATAATATTTGAGGAATATATCCATAATAAAACTATTTTATGTTCTAATGAATATGGATTCCTCCATTCACATCAATAGTTGCACCTGTTACAAAGCCTGATAGGTCAGACGCTAAGAAAAGACAAGCCCCTGCCAATTCGGAGGTTTTTCCAACACGTCTTAACGGAATTCCTGCTACTACATTGTCCAATTGTTCATCGGTCAGTCCGTCTAACATGGGCGTTTCTATCATGGCAGGACAAATGACGTTGGCACGAATATTCATCGGAGCAAATTCTCTGGCGATTGAACGAGTCAAACTAATTACGCCTCCTTTGGAAGCAGCATAATGCGAACCACCGACTAATCCGCCCCCACGCTGACCCGCCAAAGAAGCCAAATTGACAATAACCCCCGCTTGTTTTTCAGCAAATACTTTCAAGACACTTTTGCAAATATTAAAAGTACCTTTTAGATTTACGTCCATAATTAAATCATAATCCTGCTCAGTAATCGACAGCATTCCTTCTGATTTTACAATGCCTGCACAGTTCACTAAGCAGTCAATTGTGCCGAAATGAGCTACACTTTTTTCAATGGCAGTATCGCAATCTGCTGCATTTCTGATGTCACATTGAAGGCAAATAATTTCTATTTTTTTGCCAATTTGTGTTTCAATATGATTCGTTAATTGATTGGCTATCTGGTCGTCCATTGCCAAATCTAAAATCACTAATTTTGCTCCATGAACTGCAAAAAGTTCTGCTGTTCCATAACCGATACTGCGTAAAGACGCTGCACCTGTGATGATACAAACTTTGTTTTTGAGTTGTAAAAGCTGATATTTAATATTTTCCATTTTTCTTAAAGAGTAACATTTTCAATAATTACGGCATAACCCATGCCTACGCCAACACACATAGAGGCAAGAGCATATTTTTTCTTTGAACGAAGTAGTTCATTTACAGCAGCTTGAATAATACGAGTACCCGACATACCAAGCGGATGCCCCATTGCAATTGCTCCTCCGTTTGGGTTTACTCTTGCATCGTCATCGGCAATGCCTAAATTGCGAGTAACAGCCAAACATTGTGCGGCAAAGGCTTCGTTAAACTCAAATACATCTATTTGGTCGAGGGTTAACCCTGCTTTTTTCAAAGCTTTTTGGCTTGCTCCGACGGGACCAATACCCATAATTTTAGGTTCAACCCCCACCACTGCCGAGGCTACAATTCTTGCTTTTGGGCTAAAGTTGTAGTTGTTGATAGCTTCTTCCGAAGTGATCAACATGGCGGCTGCTCCATCGTTGAGTCCCGAGGCATTTCCTGCGGTTACAGTGCCGTTTTCTTTTTTGAAAATGGGTTTTAATTTTGATAGAATTTCAAGCGAAGTATTTCCTTTGATAAATTCATCTTTTTCAAAAACAGTAATATTCCCTTTTTTATCTGCCATTTCTACTTTTACAATTTCTTCGGCTAATACGCCATTTTGTTGGGCTACGAAGGCTTTTTGTTGCGAACGAAAGGCAAATAAATCTTGGTCTTCACGGCTAATTTTATACATCTCTGCCAAGTTTTCAGCCGTTACGCCCATGGCATCTGTGCCATACATTTTGTGTAACTTAGGGTTCACGAATCGCCAACCAAAACTTGAGTCGAATAGTTGAACATCGCCCCCAAAAGGTTTAGAAGATTTACCCATTACCATTGGGCCACGAGTCATGTGTTCTATGCCTCCTGCAATAAAAATATCGCCATCATCTGCTTTGATGGCTCGGTTGGCATGAATTACAGCCGACATTCCCGACGAACACAAACGATTGACGGTTTCGCCCGGAACAGTGTACGGAATTCCCGCCAACAGCAATGCCATACGAGCCACGTTTCGGTTGTCTTCGCCTGCCTGATTATGACAACCCAAAATCACATCGTCGATTAATTCTAACGGTAGATTAGGATTTCTTTTGATAAGTTCTTGAATCGGTAAAGCTGCCAAATCATCGGCACGAAGATTTGATAAGCTTCCGCCCAAACTACCAATGGGTGTTCGGATGGCATCAATAATGTATGATTGTTTCATGGATAGTCTATTGCTTTGTGTTGAATTGAAAAGTAGCATTTTCGTTCATCAAACTTTCCATTTCTGCATCTGAGTAACCCATATCGTGCAGAATCTCTTTGGTATCCCAACCGCAAGGGACAGCCGAAGAGCGAGCAGAAGGATACACGCCATCTACTTGGATGGTTGAACGAATCACTGCTGTTTTGCCTTCTGTCGGATGATTTTCAAAATTGATTAACTCCACTGCCTTCAAATGTGGGTCTTGGGTAAGTGTTTCAAGCGTATGGCAAGGCATGGCTGGCAAATCGGCTTTTCGGAATACTTCAAGCCACTCTTCGGTTGTTTTACTATCCAATGCCGCCCCACGAATCACGAACCATTCTGAAACGTACTTGGCTCTACTTGCTACGGTCTGAAATCTTTTATCAGTTAAAAATTCTGTCCTGTCGGTAATTTTCAAAAAGGCTTTTACTTGAACATCGGTATTGATGGTAAAAGAAATGTAGCCATCTTTGGTTTTAACGGGTTGGTTATGAGGACTCAACAAGCGAAGGTCGCCTGGAGGGCCAACTGGTGGTTCAAAACTTTGTTGGGCTAAATGTTCTTGCAAAACAAATGAAGCCATCGTTTCAAACATCGGGATTTCGATACTTGCTCCGATGCCTGTATTTTGTTTTTGCATCAAAGCGGCCATCACTACACCTGCCGTAATTTCGCCAACAACATGGTCACAAATCAACATGGGGACGTAAGCGGGTTTGCCGTCACGTGCCAAGGCAAGTCCAGCCATACCCGAAGCTCCCTGCAAAACGCTGTCGTAGGTGGGTAGTCCCGAGTAAGGCCCATCTGTTCCGTAGCCCGTAATCAAACAGTAAATTTTTTCGGGATACTTCGCCCGAATACTTTTACTACCCAAGCCCAAACGCTCCAGAGCATCGGGTCGCATATTGGCTACAATTACATCGGCCCATGCTACCAATTTTTGAATGATGTCTTTGCCCCCTTCCTTTTTTAGGTCAAGACAAATGTTTTTCTTACCTCTGTTTAGGTGCAAATACGCTCCAGAATGTTGCCCCGTTGGCGACATTCCACCCAAACCCCGCATCAAATCGCCCGAAGGGTTTTCTACTTTGATGATTTCCGCTCCATATTGTCCCAGTCGCCACGTAGCTACAGGGCCAACTACTACGGAAGTAAGGTCAAGTATTTTGATATTTTTTAATGGTTCAAACATTGTTTCTCATTCTTTTATAGTAGCTTCCATTTCCACTGCTATGTTATTTTTATCATCATAAACCTTTAGTTGCCATGCATTTTTGCTTTGTTCAGCAGTAACTGTAAAAGGTCTATTGCAGTAAAGCGGGGCAATATGTTTTACTTTTATATCGGTCAATTGTAGTCCCAAATCAACTCGTATAAATTCGGTTAAAAGCACGGTTGATAATCCTCCATTAACGACCAAGTCTGGTAAACCTTCTACTTGTTGAGCATAGTTTCTATCTAAATGAATTTTATGAGAATTGAATCCTAATGCTGAATATTGAAACAAGAGAGTTTCGTCAGGCGTGTATTGCTTTTGATAATTGGTAATCGGTAATTGGCTTTCGGTAATTTCTGTAATGACTTTATTTGGGATTTTCTGCTCTTCCAGTAAAACATACGTCTGCGTTTCCACAATGGCAGGCGTATCAGCTTCAAGAGAACGCAATTCATGTTGAAGGGTGACGATTGCCATTTGTCCATTTTTCGTCGTCTTTTCTGTAATACTTTTTATAAGACTACTTTTTTCTATCACCGAACCAATTACAATTTCCCCATGATAAGCTACGGATCTTCCTCCCAAAAGTAATCTTGGAAGACCTAAATCAGGTATCGGAACACCTAAGCCAGGGAATCCATCTTTGCGTAATTCAGATTTACGAGTTTCGCCAGCCAACATAAAAAAGTGCCACCCCTTCGGAAGGATGTCGCCCTCAGTAAATGATTGCGTTTCTATATCCAACATGGCAGCCACACGCCGAACCATTGTCAAACTGCATAGTTCTTTGGATTTTATGGGAGATACTGAAAGGTAATCTTGCATATATAAATGTGTTTACTGATATAATTTCTAACAAAAGTATAATTATATTTTTATATATGAAAATAATATTTCATATTTGCAAAGTATTTTAATATTGTTAACTTTTTCATATTATGAATTTAAAGTACCATCATACGAATTTTTGCACAGAGGATGTGCCAAGATTGTCAAATTTTTATAAGACGGTTTTTGACTTAAAGCAAATCCAAGATGAAGAACATGGGTTTACAAGTTCAGATACTGTAAATAGATATGAAGGTCAAGTGGAGTTTTTGACAGACGGCCAAGTGGAGTTTCATATTGCCATAAAAGACCACAATACGGGCTTTCGTCAGAATATGCCTATAAACCCAATGCAAAGAGGGCATTATTGTTTCAGAACAGACGATATTGAAGGTTTCAAAAAGAGATTGGAAGAATTAAATATACCTTATGCCGACTACGGAAAGTGGGCTTTGAAAGGTTGGTATCAAGTATTTTTTCATGACCCTGATGGAAATATTGTAGAGGTACATCAGATTGGAATGTAGATTCGATTTACGATTAATTCGATTTTACGATTTACGATTAGGTGTTAATTTAATTTATGATTTAGACTTTGAGGATTTATGATTTGTGATTGATTCGATTTACGACTAGTATTGTATTTAGTAAAATATAATATTAATAATATGAACGAAGAAATTCTTAAAACTAGATTTAAGAATTGGGCAATAAAGGGCGTTTTATTTACTCGCCAATTTCCTAATGAACCAGACTTCAAGGCTATTCGAAACCAGATGGTTAGGTGTATTCCTTCTTGTGCTGCTAACTACCGAGCTGCTTGCAGAGCAAAATCAAATGCTGATTTTATCAATAAGCTCAAGATTGTAGAAGAAGAATTAGATGAGAGTATGTTCTGGTTAGAATTTGTCGTTGGACTAGATGAAAAATTAAGAACAGATGTGGTAAGTATTTATAAAGAAGCAGATGAACTCCTAGCTATCACAGTAGCCTCAATAAAAACGTTGAGAAACAAACAGGTATCAAATCGTAAATCGTAAAATCGAATCAATCGTAAATGGAAAATTCTTATTCAGCTCCTGCTTTAGAGAAAGGACTTGATATTTTAGAAGTATTGTGTCAGAGTGAAAATGGATTGACACAACAAGAAATTGCCAGCAAGTTAGGGCGAAATTTGAGTGAAATCTATCGAATGCTTAACTGTTTGGTACAGCGAAATTATGTTGCCAATTACGCTAATACTTATACCATTACGTCTAAGTTATTTCAGTTATCTCATTTTCATCCACCTACTTATCGCTTATTAACAGAAGCACTTCCGATTATGGAAGGACTATCGAGACAAGTATCTTTTCCTTGCGATTTGAGGGTGTATAACAATGGTGTTCAGACTGTTGTAGCGGCTATTCAACCGCCAAATGGACTTGGGTTTATGACTCGTGTAGGTTCTGAAATTGAGGTTGCTCCATCGGCATCAGGTTTAGTTTTATTGGCTTTTCAAGATCCTGTTATCAAAGAAATCAGGATTAAAGAAAGCCTTCCAAGCAAATCAGAAGTGGAAGTAGAAGCCTTTCGGAATAGTTTAAAAGACATAAAGGTAAAAGGTTTTGCTTCCATCCAAAGTAAGCAATATGCAGGACTTCACGCCATTTCGTTCCCTATTTTGGATATGAACGGCAACGCTATTGCCGCCATGACAGTACCCATGTTAGCTCGTATTGATGGCACAAATCAATTCACACAAGAGCAGGTAGAAAATCTCTTACGAGAGAGTGTATTAAATCTAAGTCGAAAATTAGCAATTGGGAAAATTGATTCATAAAGTTTGATTCAGCGTACCCATTTGATAAATCAACATTTCACATTATTATGAATAAACTATACAAATTCTTACTCCTAAGTTCCATTGTTTTAGGAATCTTAGCAATAGGAATGTTGATTTTGGGAGGTAGTATGATAGCCACAGGGCCTTTTGTTATTGGCTCGTTGGTATGCTTGGCACTCGGAGGTCGGGGCTTAGCTACTATCAAACAAATGACCTTTACTATTTGGGTATTCGCTGCGGTCGCTTTAGGAATGTATTACCCTCAATATTTCCAGCAAATAGGGGACTTTAAGTTCACGAGTCTAATTGTTCCACTCATTCAGTTGATTATGTTTTCGATGGGAACTGAAATGAGTTTGAAAGATTTTGAAGGGGTTGTCAAAACACCCAAAGCTGTTATTATTGGATTGGTAAGTCATTTTACCATCATGCCTTTGGTAGCGGTTGTGTTGGCAAAAAGCTTTGGTTTTCCCCCCGAAATTGCGGCAGGGGTTATTTTAATTGGCTCTGTGCCAAGCGGGGTAACGTCGAATGTACTTGCTTTTATTGCCAAAGCAAATATGCCTTTATCGGTTACCATTGCGGCAATTTCAACCTTAGCTGCCCCCATTATGACCCCATTTTTAATGAAAATATTGGCGGGACAATACGTTGAAATTGATTTCTTGAAAATGATGATTCACGTAGTTGAAATTATTCTTGTACCAATCGCATTAGGGCTAATTATCAATAAATTGATTAGAAATGGCGTAAAATGGCTACAAACTGTTATGCCTATTATTTCTATGACAGGCGTATTGATGATGTTGATTGTGATTGTTTCTTCAGGAAGAGATGCCTTATTGAGTATTGGACCTTTGCTATTTTTATCGTCGATGATTCATCACTCAATTGGCTATTTATTAGGCTATTGGAGTGGTAGATTGATGGGACTTGATGAAAAATCATGCCGCACAATTTCGTTAGAAGTAGGAATGCAAAACGGAGGACTCGCTTCGGGTATTGCCTTACAAATGGGCAAAATCGCTACCGTTGGTTTGGCTTCTGCTATTTCAGTTCCGTGGATGACTATTTCGGGTTCATTGTTGGCTAATTGGTGGAGAAACAAAGAATAGTGCTTAATGATGAATGAGTAATGTGTAAACAAACACGCATCCCTACTCATAATTAAGCATTCATCGTTAAACATTACGCATTAAAAAATGGAAATACAAAAAATAGCCGTTATTGGAGCAGGTAACATGGGGCATCAGATTGCGATGTGTGCCGCATTGTCTGGTTTTCAAGTTAAATGTACAGATAGAAATCCTGACATTTTGGAAAAAGCGATTTCGTTTGCAGATAACTATCTAAAAGAACGAGTAGCTAAAGGAAAGTTAAGTGAGGAAGCTGCCAAACAAGCACAAACAAACATTGCTTTTACGCTTAATTTAGAAGAAGCTGCCCAAGATGCTGATCTTGTAATTGAAGCCATTATCGAGAATTTGGATATAAAAAGAAAGCTTTTTGCTGAATTAGATAAATTTTGTCCTGCTCATACCATTTTGGCTACCAACAGTTCTTATATCGTAAGTTCTAAAATTGCCGATGCTACTAATCGACCTGACAAAGTTTGCAATATGCACTTTTTCAATCCCGCTTTGGTAATGAAATGTGTAGAAGTCGTGAAAGGCTCACACGTTTCGGAAGAAACGGCTGATACAGTAATGAATGCTGCAATAAAAATGAGTAAAACACCCGTATTGTTGCACAAAGAAATCTATGGTTTTTTGGTGAATCGTCTCTTGCAAGCCACCAGACAAGAAGCCTTAAAACTACTTGACATGGGCGTAGCAAGTTTTGAAGACATAGACATTGCAGCCAAAAATGGTTTGGGTTATCCAATGGGACCTTTTTCTTTACTGGACTTAACAGGAATCGATTTGGCCTATCATGTAGGTATGGAAAAATACAGCGAATCTGGCGATCCAGCCGATAGACCTTCGCCAACGGTTGTTGAAAAATACACCAAAGGAGAATGGGGGAAAAAGGTAGGAAAAGGATTTTATGATTACGAATAGATACTAAGACACAATTAACCATTTATAGAGATGATTTCAAAAGTTATTACAGCACTATTTATACTACTCATTTGTGCTGATATTCAGGCACAACAAACACTAAGAAGAGCGTTCCAGCCTGCTAATGTGGTGAACAAAATCCCCTATGGGAATAATCCAGAAGCAGGGCATTATGTACAAACAAAGGATGCTAAAATCTATTACGAGGTGTACGGGAAAGGGCAACCGATTGTGTTATTGCATGGAGGTTTATTTGGCTCAACCGTTGAATTTGCTGATTTTATTGACCAATTGAAACAGAATTTTCAAGTAATTGCGATTTCTACTCGTGGACATGGTAAATCAGAATTAGGAACAGAACCGCTTACCCTTGAGCAAAGAGCTACCGATGCTATGACGGTTATCAATGCTGTTACCAAAGACAGCGTTATTGTGCTTGGTTTTAGCGATGGAGGATATTCGGCTTACAAATTAGGAGCGATGCATCCAGAACGAGTAAAGAAAATGATTGTCATTGGTGCAGGCGAAGTTCGCCCAGGACTAAGAGAATTTAAGTTTACAGCAAAGATGGCAATGGAAATGGATAAGCCTTTTTGGGAGCAACAACTCAAATTGATGCCAGAACCCAACCGAGTGGAAGATTTGTTTACACAAGTAGCCAATTGTTACAACAATGTTACGGTGAGTAAAGAATTACTGAGTACAATAAAATGTCCTGTTTTGGTAATGGCTGGTGACAAAGACGGCGGAAATCCTGTGGAGCGTGTAGTCAGTGCTGCAAGATTTATTCCTAATCATCAAATCTGTATCATTCCAAATACAGGGCATGGATGTCATAACGACAATTTTGCGGCTAGTTGGGCTAGTATTGTACCTTTTTTGAAGAATTAGGCAAAGCAAACCGCTAGTCTAGTTAGAAATCATCTTTTAGTTAAGCCTCAAATCATTGGGGTCAATTGCTAAAAGATGATTTCTTTTTTGCTT
>JARXAV010000314.1 GCA_029865665.1 Flectobacillus sp.
AGCTTCTGTCAAAATGTTCAAAGGTACTGTTGCTTTACCCGTATCAGGTAAGGTTACTGGTAGTGATGGAGAAACGCTTCCTGGTGTAACGGTTAAAATTAAAGGTACAACCAAAGGTACAATTACAGGTGCAGACGGTTCATTCAAACTTGATGTTCCAGACGGCAATGCAGTATTAATAGTGTCTTCTACAGGTTATGAAACTCAAGAAGTAAATGTAGGCTCACGTTCGGTTATTAATATTATTTTAGCGAATGATGTTAAATCGTTAGAGGAAGTTGTTGTTGTAGGTTATGGAGAGCGTAAGAAATCAGACGTAACAGGTGCGATGGTAAGTGTTGGTTCGGCTGAATTAAACCAGAGACCAGTAGCCAACGCATTACAAGGTATCCAAGGTAGAGCAGCAGGGGTTGATATTCAATCAAACGAACGCCCAGGTCAAGCAGGTAAAGTAACGATCAGAGGGGTACGTTCATTGACGGCTTCAAATGAGCCTTTGTATGTTGTAGATGGTATTCCGTTAGTGAGTGGTGGTATTGATAATATTAACCCGAACGATATTGAATCGGTTGACGTATTGAAAGATGCTTCTGCAACAGCAATTTATGGTTCTCGTGGAGCGAATGGTGTTGTATTAATCACCACGAAAAGAGGTAAAAATGGTAAATATACCTTTAGTGTAAACTCTAACTTTACTGCTGAAAATATCGTTGATTTAGCTCCAATGATGAATGCAGGTGAGTATATTGATTATAGAAGATGGTCATATTTTTATACATCGACAACATCGAAAGCTTATCCTCGTGGAGATCAGCCTACTCAAGCAAATGACCTTGAGATTTTCTCAGGAGCAAGTGATAAAAGTGCTTGGGCTAATATCCTGAAAGGTTGGGCTACTGGTACTTGGGATGGTTCTAAAGTAGCAACAACAGACTGGACGGGTATGGTTACTCAAACGGCTCTGACAGGGCAACACACTTTGAGTGTAAGTGGTGGTACTGAAAAAATGAAGGCTTATGCGTCTTTTGGATATTTGGACAACCAAGGTACTATCAAAGGACAAGGTTACAAGCGTTATACGGGTAAACTAAGTGTTGACATCACGCCAAGCAAATGGTTCTCAATGGGTGGTATATTGAATACTGCTTATTCGATTAACGAATACGGTCAGTCAGGGACAGCAGCTAACGTTCAGGCGGGTCTTTATGCAAGTGCTAGAAGATTATTTAGTTATGCAGTACCTTTTGATGAAGCTGGAAATAGAATATTACAACCAGGTAATGACCCATTGGTATTCAACATCGTAGATGAAGAAAAATATTCTCAAGACCAACGTGTTAACCTAAGACTATTTGGTAGTTTTTATAGTGAGTTGAACTTTGGCGGTTTTTCTAAGGCGTTGGAAGGCTTAAAGTTTCGTGTGAATTTTGGTCCAGATGTTTCGTTTAACAGAAATGGATTTTTCATCAATGCACTTTCGGTAGCTAACTTAGGAGGTTCAACAAATGCTGCTTCTTTAACTAAGTTTCAGTCAACTTCATACACGTTAGATAACTTACTTACGTATAACAAGACGATTGGAAAGAGTCAACTAGGTCTTACTGCATTGCAGACACAAACGCAATACGAGTATGACGCAAACTTCCTTCGTTCAAATAACGTAGCGTTCCCAAGTCAAAAATGGAATAACTTAGATACAGCTCCTTTGGCTACAACAGGTGGATATAGTTCTGATTTTACACAGAAAGCTCTAGTGTCGTACATGGGTCGTGTGAACTATGATTATGACAACAAGTATTTAATCACGATTTCAGGTCGTGCCGATGGAGCGTCTCAGTTAGCAGAAGGTAACAAATGGTCATTCTTCCCAAGTATGGCATTAGGTTGGAGAATCAACAACGAGAAATTCTTAGCTGATCAAGCATGGATTGATGCCTTGAAAGTAAGAGCAGGTGTAGGGGTAACAGGTAATGCTGCAATTGATCCTTATGCAACTCAAGGAGCTTTGGTAAATGCTTTCTATCCTTCAGGAGCATCAATTTTGTCGGGACTTGTAAATAATAAAGTGTTGGCAAACAAAAATTTAAGTTGGGAAAAAACAACGCAGTTTAACTATGGTATTGATTTCTCTTTCTTTAAAAGAAAAGTATCGGGTAGCTTAGATTTCTATACATCAAATACGACAGATTTATTGATGTTAAGAAGCCTTCCAACAGTTACTGGATACCCTACGACAAACTCAAATGTAGGAGAAACGGCTAGTAGAGGTCTTGATTTGACATTGACTACAATAAACGTGAGTAAGGCAGGATTCGAGTGGTCTTCGACATTCAATGGTTCATGGCAAGCAAATGAAATCGTTACGTTATCTCAAGGTAAATTTGACGATATTAACAACAAATGGTTTATTGGACAAAGTCAAGGCGTAATTTATGACTACCAAGCGAACGGTTTGTGGAAAGAGTCTGATGCGGATGAAATGGCGAAGTTTAACGCTACTGGTTCTAAGTTCAGTGCTGGTATGGTAAGACCTGTTGACCAAAATGGTGATGGAAAAATTGATGCTAACAATGACCGTAAGGTACTTGGTAGCACCATTCCAAAATTTATTGTTGGATTAACTAACAATTTTGAATACAAAGGAATTTCATTATCGGTAATGTTGTACGGTCGTTTAAGCTACTTGTATAACACAGGTGGAGAATCGCTTTCTGGTAGATCTTCGCAACGTCAAGTGAGTTATTATACGCCTAATAACACCAATGCTGATTATCAACGTCCGTTCTTTACTGCTGCTACGGGTGATCCTTATTCTCCTTCATTAGGTTATATAGATGGATCATTTATTAAGGTGCGTAACGTTTCATTGGGCTACAAGATTCCAGAAAAATTATGCCAAAAATTAGGTGTTAGCAATGCAAGAGTTTATGTTCAAGGGCAAAACTTAGGAATGCTTTATAACAATATTAACTGGCTTGATATGGACGTTCAGTTAAATGCATCAAACAGAGGATATACATTCGGAATCAACCTTGATTTTTAATCTTGATACTCTTATTAATAAAGAAATAAAAATATGAAATATATAAAAATAGGTGCATGTATTCTGACCCTTTTTGCAACAGTATCATGCCAAGACATCTTAACAGAAGAAGTAGTTGTAGATCGTCCAAATTCGTATTATGATACGGATGCAGGTATTTTGGCTGGTGTAGTAGGGGCTTATAACCAAACATTTGCTGTACCTTTCAATGGGGAAGCAACCTTTGCTACGACTAACTACGGAACGGATGAGTTTGTAGTAGGGGGTGACGCATCAAATGGCCCTTGGAATAACTACGATGGAGGTTTAAAGTCGATTGTTACTACGGTTACTTCTAATACCATTGCTGCTGAAAGAGCATGGGATATGTACTATAATGCCATCGGTTTGACCAATCAGGTGATTCAGTCGGCTCTTGCTAGTACTTCAACAAGTGCTACAATCAAGAAAACGGCATTGGGCGAGGGTTACTTTATGCGTGCATTCAACTATTTGAAGCTAGTGCGTCAATACGGTGGTGTACCTATCAAAACAAAGGTAAGTACAACGGTTGAAACTGAGTTTACACGTGCTACGTCACAAGAAGTGTACGCTCTTATTATCGACGATTTGAAAAATGCTTACAACTTGTTAGATAATGTAGGCCCTGGTCCTCAAAAAATCACGAAAGATGCTGTTGGTCATTATTTAGCAAAAGCATACCTTTCAAGAGCAAGTGAAATCAATGACTCATGGAATACTTCTACTAAAGCTGCTGATTTGGCAGAGGTAGTAAAACTTTCTGACGACATCATCACAAGACACCCATTGGTAGCCAATTATGCTGCTCTTTGGGCTTGGGATAAAGTAAACGCTGCAAGTGAGTCGGTATCTGAAGTGATTCTTTCTGCTCAATTCTCTAATGATGCCTTGTCAACTACGTCTAATACACAACACTTGTATTTTACATCTCGTTACGATGATTTACCATTTATGCAACGTGATTTGACAGGAATGCGTCCATTCAGTCGTTTAGCTCCTTCGTATTTTACGTATTCAGTATTTGACCAAGTGAATGACTCTCGTTTTTGGAAAAGTTTTAGAACAAAATCAAGAGTTAATAAGGGAAGTGGCAAGTATGTAAATGGAGACTTAGGTATCATGTATATCATTAACAGTCCAGACGATAAGCGTTTTGCGAAATCAAGTTATGTTGATGAGCAAGTATATTCAAAAACAGGAAAAACAATCCCTTCAGTTTATGTTGCTTATTCAACAGATGGTAAAAACTTATTGGGTGGTGTTAGATTCCCATCATTAAATAAATATTTTGATGGTGCTCGTATCGGTTTTAACGATGTAAATGGTTTCAGAGATGTTGTACTTGCAAGATCGGCAGAAACGTATTTGATGGCTGCGGAAGCAAAGGTTCGTTTGGCTAGTCTTGGTACTGGTTCTTATGACGACGCATTGCCATATATCAATGCAGTAAGAAAAAGAGCTGCATTTAAAGCTGGTGAAGATAGAGCTGCTTATGCTGATGGTGCTGCTGCCTTCGTAGTTTCAACAGCAGGACAAAGTACGAGTATCAACTCTTATTTTACAGAAAACTCTTATTATGAGTCAACAGGTATTGCTGCAACTACCGCTGCAACAGCTTTGGACATTACAAACTCTAATAACTTGCCAGCTCAGGATGTAGCAGTAATCAATAAGTTGGGATATACTTCTACATACGACAAGATGTTGTGTTTAGTATTGAACGAAAAAACAAGAGAAATGTGTGGCGAGTTTCACCGTTGGGAGGATTTAGCAAGAACGAAAACATTGCTTGCTAGAGCAAAGGCTTATAACTTGCCTACTCCTGGTAATGCTGGAGCTTCTGCAAACATTAAAGATTTCCACGTGCTACGTCCAATTCCACAGACGTTTTTGGATGGTATCACCAAAAATGGTATTCCTTTAACTGCTGCAGAAAAACAAGCAATGCAAAATACGGGTTATTAATATTTTTGTCTAACAGGATGGTGTATGACGCATTAGTCGTCGTAAATATGAAAATTTGCACAATCATTTTAATAAAACTCATACCTGTAAGACCTTTTCATCAAAATTTTGTTTTAGTGGATATTGATTGATTGTGCTTACAAAGAGGTTGTTATTTATGACAACCTCTTTGTTTTTTTATAGGCTATCATCAAAGAATGTGCATACTTGTAATATTCATAAATAGATAAAAA
>JARXAV010000328.1 GCA_029865665.1 Flectobacillus sp.
TTGTAAATCAATTAAATGATAACCCCATTGTTCAAGGGTTTCGTCTAATTCTTGTTTAACATTCAAGACGATTTCACTGCGTAAAAGCAATACTTCCGCTTGTTTTTTCGTAGCCACAAAAGCACGAATTGTTCCTTCTACTGTACGAATGAGTGCTTGCATAAACGAGCGTTCGTCCATGTATTTGAAGGCCACATTTTTAATCGTATTTTCTTCTTGGTTCAATACCGCATAAACCAGCATTGCCTTGAAATTGACATTTGCTTGGTCGGATGTAATTGCTTGAAACTCCAATTCCATTGAACGGTTTTGGATAGAAATACGTCTGTAAATAGCTTCAACGAATGGAATTTTGAAGTTTAACCCTGGAGTCATTAGGCGTTGGTATTTACCAAAAATGGTAATAACAGCAACCGTACCTTGGTTGACAACTACGATGGACAGAAAGATGGTCACAGCCATCAAAAAGAAAAAGACTAGTACAAAGCTCATGGGAAAATAGTTTGGGTGCTGTTGAGGCACTGTTTGGGTGATGTTTCGAACAAAAAAGCACGAAAGAGTTTACCAAAGTATAAAAAAACTCAGGTATATCCTTCGTGCTTGTGAATAAATATCGAAATATATGGATGAGTGGCAATTTTGCCCTCATTCTGATTTATGGATTCTACATTTTGATAGACCCCATACCACCATCTAAGCCCAACGTTTGTCCTGTCATCCAAGTAGATTCGTCAGAAAGTAAAAAGCTTACTAAGTTGGCAATATCGCTGGATGTTCCTACTCTTCCTAAGGGGTGACGCTTGTTAGAAGCCTCTTTTTTCTCTTCGCTCGAAAGTAAATTCTTTGCCAAAGGCGTATCTGTCAAGGAAGGAGCAATGCAATTTACTCGTATGTGAGCAGGAGAAAACTCTGCTGCTAAGGAGATTGTTAAACCCTCAATCGCTCCCTTAGAAGCTGCTACAGAAGCATGGAAACCCATTCCGATTTTGGCGGCTACCGTAGAAAATAGCACCACAGAAGCGGATGGTGATTTTTTCAACTTAGGTAAAACAGCTTGTAATACTTGAACTGCTCCAAGTACATTTACTTGAAAATCAGTTGTAAAATCAGTTTGACTTAGGCGGTGAAACGGTTTTAAATTAATCGTTCCTGCACAGTAAACAACACCGTCGAGTTGGTCGGGTAAAGACGCAAATACGCTATTGTCTGCTTGAAGGGCATCCCAGTGAAGGTGCGTAATGCCTGCAATGTCGGGTGTATTACGAGAAGCCGAATACACGTGATAACCTTTGGCAATTAATTGTTGTGCGGTGGTAAAACCAATACCAGAACTAGCTCCGACAATCAGTATATTTTTTGACATAGTTTGATTAAAATGAATGAAAACAAAAAAGCATCTAAGCGTTAAACCTCAGATGCTTTTTTTTGTTTGGAAAATCTTAAAATTCAGGGGCAATTTCAAAATAGAGTTCTTCTCTACTAACAGGGTGATTAAAGGTAATTGTTTTAGCATGAAGATGTAAACGATTGGCTTTTGTTCCATACAAGTCGTCGCCCATAATAGGCGTATTTAAGCCTAGTGGATGCGAAGCGTGTACCCGTAGCTGATGCGTTCGTCCAGTGATAGGATAGAAATTTACCCTTGTCTTTCCATTTTCAATCGAGATGACTTCCCATTTGGTATGTGCTTTTTTGCCATGTTCATAACAAACTAATTGTCGTGGGCGGTCTTCAAAATCGCCCCGCAAAGGCAAGTCAATAAATCCACTTAGCTCGGCTAAGACACCGTCTAAAAGAGCTTCGTAACATTTCTTGACGGTACGTTTAATAAACTGTTTTTGCAGGTTCAGGTAAGCTCGTTCCGTTTTAGCAATCAGCATAATTCCCGAAGTAGGCATATCAAGTCGGTGGACAATCAACGGGCCTGTGGCATCAGGGTAACGCTCTTTCATTCGCTGATAAACGGAATCATTAATTGCTTTCCCTGGGGCAGATAGTAGTTCAGCAGGTTTGTTGATGACCAAAAGAACATCGTCTTCGTAGAGTGTACTGATTTCTAGTTCTTTGGCAGGATTTATTAACAAAGGATTATCGTCCATTTCAATCCCTTGAAGCATGTGTCCTAATAAAATGGGTTCGCATTTGCTTTTACAGGCAGCATAAAACTGCTTATGTTTACGGATTTCAGATTTTGGTGATTGTCCCCACCAAAATTCTGCCATACAGATGGGCTTTAACTGTTCTTGAAAAGCATAGTGTAAGAGTTTGGGAGCAGCACACTCTCCCGCACCCGCAGGAGGATTATTATCAAAAATCTTACCGACACTTTTACGTTCACCATATTGGTTTAAGAAAGAATACTGGTCGAACAGTTGCTGTTGTAAGGTAATGGATTTCTCTTTACGAAGCTCTTTAAGGGCATTGATGCGATTCTCAAAAGTTGCTAATGCCATTTTTGTATCTTCAATGCGATAATTCCAGTGCGTATTTATTTTTTTGAGCAAAATGCCTTCTTGCTGACTTTCCTCTTTTAAGCGATTATTGAGTTGCTCAAATTCTTCGGCAGATAATACTCCTTCCGACTGAATGCGGAGGATGGAGCGTTGTTTTTTCTGTTCCTTAATGACTTTTTTCTGTTTTTGAATATCCGCCTGAGCTTCTTCCAAGAAAGCTGCCATTTTCTGTTTTTCTAGCAAATAGGCTTCTTCATTTTCTAGCACCAAAATTTCCTGATTAATGCTATCAATGATGTTTTTTTCTTTCTTGAAAAAACTCGTTTCTTCCAACATGTCAAAAACCGTAGGAACGAAATGGGGGAGGTGATTAACATCGGCTAATTTTCCAGAAAAAGCCCAAAGATAACCTAATTCACCCTGTTGATTTTGACAAACCAAAACGCCAAACATTTTGCCACTTACCCAGCCAGACTGTTCTTGGTCTAAGCCAAAATTATGGGTAAAATCTTGTTGTGTTTGTAAATGCAACTGTAACTCATTGGCAGCTAACACACTCAAAGGATGAGGGTCATAGTAAAAGGGAAACGTGAATTTTTCAGGTAGGGTAATACCTGAAATTGATGATTTGAAGGGTTGAAATAGTGAATTTGTCATGTGACAAAGATACGGCAATTGAGATAATTTATGAAAAAGGAGATCATCTTCGCAAAAGATAGGAGCATTTTTTAATAGCCTAAAGATAAAATTGATAAACTTCATAAAAAAATAATAGTAGCTATGTGCCAGTTTTTAGAACATTTTCTATCTTTCGAAATCTAATACTTATTAATGTCAAATTAAATCTAGCATATAACCTTTTATAATTATGAAAAAGATTAGTAGCCTCCTACTATTGTTCTTAATCCTTGCTTCAAACTATGTAGCGTTCAGCAAACCTACCAAAAAATGGTATAAAACTACGGTGATTCTTACTGATGGACAACGAGTTAAAGGATTAATGTTTGCTGTGACTGATTCTACAGTAGTGATGATTCCTGCTGAGAAGGTACATGAAATTCGGCAACTTAGTCGTTCTATGAAAGTTGTTGTACCTGCCGAGGGTGTGGCAATCGTAATTCCTGCTGACCAGATAGAATCTGTAAAGGTGCGAAAAACTGGACGAGGGTGGCTTATTCCTGTACTTGGTTACGGTGGAGCATTCGCTGGAATTATTATGGCTGGTGTCGTGCTTAATATGAGTAAAGGAACGAGTTTGGATTCGACACTCGCAACGCTTGCTTGGATGATGAATATTGGTTTTTTTGGGGGTATTGGAGGAGGTATTGCACTCATGAGACAACCCGTGAAAAAAGTATATCCTAATGCAGATGTTGTGTATCCTCAAGAAAATTTAGCCAGTTTGAAGCCTTATACTTATCAAGAGATTTGGAAATAACCTATCCCTGTTAACTATTATAAATCCCTCTTATAGTAATCATGAAAAAGGCAAGTACAATTGTATTGTTGTTTTTAATCCTTGTATCAAACTTTTTTGCGTTCAGTAAAACTACCCCAAAGTGGTATAAAACTACAGTTACACTCAACGATGGACAACGAGTTAAAGGTGTATTATTTGCCGTTACAGACTCTACAGTAATGATGATTCCTGCCGAGAAAAGGAAGGTAATTCGTAGATTACGTTTGAGTGAAAAGTACTTAAAGCCGAATATCCGTATTTTTAAAGTTATTCAGTTAGACCAAATTTATTCGGTTCATGTTCGGAGGACTGGTCGAGAAGTTTTGGGAGTTTTAGGAGGGTTTTATGGAGGAGGTACGTTAGGAATGTTGTTGGTATTACCCTTTGCCAATAATAAAATGAGCTTTGGTGGTAGGCTGGATGTGGTAGCAATTGGTTTTAATTTAGGGACTATAGCAGGGGTTTGGACTGGATTGCACTTAGCTCGGAGACCTAGAGTACTTGTTTATTTTAATGCTAACCCAACCGTGAATCAAGCAAGAATGGCAAGTCTAAAGCCTTATAGTTACGAGGAAACTTGGAAATAGAAGTTTTACTATCTCAGAAAGCTGACTTTGTTCCTATGCAAACTTAACAATCTTTATCATAAACAGAAAAAGCTGTTCTGAAACTAGATGCGAAATCTATTATTCAGAACAGCTTTTGTTTGAGCATACTTATCTCAGCCTAGTTACTAACGTTTCTATAAAGGAAGTCGTTGTAAATATGACGTTTTGCAAATCTTGGTAACGACGGAGCGTTTACAAATTTTACATAGATTTTTTTAGGTACACCAAAGTATTCATACACAACGTTGTCTTGGAAAATAATTTTCAAACGTTCGTCTTTGTCTTTATATTCAAAATCTTCAATCGCCAACGTAGTCGTTACACGAAGGTATTCTTCCGCATTAGCAGCATGTGTTTCTGGTGCAATTCCGACCAACAAATGATATGCTTCAATGATTTTTTGACTTTTCAATTCCGCCTCAGCTTTACGAGCCTCATCGTCTTGAATCTTGTCAGGGTGCCATTCCTTAATCAAGTTACGGTATGTCGTTTTTAATTCCGCTAAGGTTGTTGTTTTGGTTGCCCCAAACATCGATCTATAAGAAATAATTCTTTTCATAAATATGCAATCTATACATTGCTATCAAAGCAATGCTTGTTTTTAGTTTTAACGAGAAGCCCATTTTGTTACTTCCCAAATCGAAGGTGCAAAGGTACGGAAAGACATTGGGGAAAACATACCATTTTGGAAGGATTATTGAAATTTATATTTTTGTTGATTTTAATTTAATAGGAAACTGCCTTCTCAACTACCTCCTTAACAAACTTTTACGATAGACATCACGAATAAATTCTTCGTAAGAAAAGGTTTTCTTAAAATCATCGTCCAAACGGTCGAAGTTTTCTAGGACAATTACACTGGTTTGCGAAGCTGGATAATAAAAGTTGATGGATATAAAGCCGGATGAATAGCCACTATGACCAAATTCTAATAAGCCATCATTTTTATCTAGTTGAATCCCATAACCGTAGCCAACATTGCCCCAAATCGGATGATTACGCTTGGATGATGCAGTTGTCATTTTTTGATATGATACCTTAGAAAGTAACTTTCC
>JARXAV010000063.1 GCA_029865665.1 Flectobacillus sp.
GCTCCTGTCCAGAAAACAATTAAACCAGCATGAGCAACGTGCGCTCCTAAAAGTTTTCCTGAAAGGTTAATTAATCTAGCATTCCCTGCCCACCAAGCAAATCCCGTTGATTCAACTGTTTTATCTGTTGTAATTTCTAAATCATCAAAGCGCGTTTCCACGTGGTAATACCTCCTCTGGGAATATATAATTTTCGTGTGGTTGATCTTGAGCTGCCATCCAAATACGAATTCCTTCGTTTAATAACAGATTTTTTGTGTAAAAAGTTTCAAATTCTGGATCTTCTGCTGCTCTTAATTCTTGCGAAATAAAATCGTAAGCACGTAAGTTTAAGGCTAATCCAACAATTCCTACAGCACTTGCCCATAGACCAGTAACTGGAACGAATAACATAAAGAAATGAAGCCAACGTTTATTTGAGAATGCTACTCCAAAAATTTGTGACCAGAAACGATTCGCTGTAACCATTGAATATGTTTCTTCAGATTGTGTTGGAGTAAATGCACGGAAAGTGTTTGCTGCATCTCCATCTTCAAATAAAGTATTTTCTACTGTTGCTCCATGAATAGCACATAATAAAGCACCACCTAAAATTCCAGCAACTCCCATCATATGGAATGGATTTAATGTCCAGTTATGGAATCCTTGTAAGAATAAAAGGAAACGGAAAATAGCTGCTACTCCAAAACTTGGAGCAAAGAACCAACTAGCTTGTCCTAAAGGATATAATAAAAATACAGAAACAAAAATAGCAATAGGTCCTGTAAATGCTAAAGCATTGTATGGTCGAATTCCAACTAAGCGTGCAATTTCAAATTGACGTAAGCAGAATCCAATTAATCCAAAAGCACCATGAAGAGCAATAAATGTCCAAAGACCTCCGATTTGGAACCATACCGTCCAATTTCCTTTTGCTTCAGGTCCCCATAATAATAAAAGTGAATGACCGAAGCTATTTGCTGGAGAGGATACTGCAGCTGTTAAGAAATTACATCCTTCTAAGAATGAGCTTGCTAATCCGTGCGTATACCAAGATGTAACAAAAGTAATTCCAGTTAACCATCCTCCTAAAGCAAGATAAGCACACGGGAATAACAATAAACCAGACCAACCAACAAATACAAAACGATCACGTTTTAACCAGTCATCAACTAGATTAAAAAGTCCTTCTGTTTTTGATTTTACTTTTCCAATACTAATTGTCATAAAAATTGATAATGTTGCAAAAATGTACTTTTTTTAGAAAAAATGAATAAAATTCTTTTTTTATTTAGATAAAACGATAAAAATCTGATTTGGTTACACTGATTTTGAATAAAAAAAAGTAAAAAAGAAGTAATTCCACAATCTGTCTTTGTCTTAAAAATAATAAACTAGATCCCCTAATACTATATATCTTATTATTACATTTGAAAATTTAGGGAAATCTTAAATTTAATTGAATCGTATTTTTATTGAATTAGTTATCTGACTAAATTATTTTAAAATCAGTTTTTTTAATACTATTCAAAGAAAGATTTCAACTGCTTTATGAATTATCTAATTAAAATATAGTAAAAAGAAGTTAATTAATTTAGTTTTTTTTTCTATCTTCTATTATATAGAAAAATCAAACAAATCATTTTTTTCAATCTTTATAGTACTATTACTACTATTACTATTACTATTTAATTAAATTGTAATTCTTTTAATAAAAAACCCAAGATTTGTTATAAAAATATCCATTAATCATATTAATAATAATATAAAAATGTGAAAAGAAAATTTCTTTTTTTATTTTGAACTGTTTTTTCTGAAAAAATCTAAATAAAAAAAATTTTTTCTTGACAGGTTATAGAAATTATGAATATAATACGAAGTTGTTAAGAAAAGAATTCTCTTTTTTCACGAAAAAAAAAATTCAGGAAAACAAAATGGATCTAGTTCACAATTAGATCAAAACATTTGGATTAAGAGTTTGATCCTAGCTCAGGATGAACGCTAGCGGTATGCTTAACACATGCAAGTCGAACGAAAAAGCAATTTTTAGTGGCGAACGGGTGAGTAACGCGTAAGAATTTGTCTTTAGGAAGAGAATAAGAATTAGAAATAGTTTCTAAAACTCTATATGCCGCAAGGTGAAAAAAGAAATTTGCCTAAAGAGAAGCTTGCGTCTGATTAGCTAGTTGGTGGGGTAATGGCCTACCAAGGCGACGATCAGTAGCTGGTCTAAGAGGACGATCAGCCACACTGGAACTGAGACACGGTCCAGACTCCTACGGGAGGCAGCAGTGAGGAATTTTCTGCAATGGGCGAAAGCCTGACAGAGCAATACCGCGTGAGGGAAGAAGGCCTATGGGTTGTAAACCTCTTTTCTCAAGGAGGAAGATCTGACGTTACTTGAGGAATAAGCATCGGCTAACCCTGTGCCAGCAGCCGCGGTAATACAGGGGATGCGAGTGTTATCCGGAATTATTGGGCGTAAAGCGTCTGCAGGTTGATTTCTAAGTCTTTTGTGAAATCTCTAGGCTTAACCTAGACTATGCAAAAGAAACTATTGATCTAGAGTTTGGTAAGGGTTAAGACAATTTCCAGTGGAGCGGTGAAATGCGTAGAGATTGGAAAGAATACCAATAGCGAAAGCACTTAACTAGGCCAATACTGACACTCAGAGACGAAAGCTAGGGGAGCGAACAGGATTAGATACCCTGGTAGTCCTAGCTGTAAACGATGGATACTAGATGTTGTGTTCTTTCGAGAATACAGTGTCGTAGCTAACGCGTTAAGTATCCCGCCTGGGAAGTATGCTCGCAAGAGTGAAACTCAAAGGAATTGACGGGGGCCCGCACAAGCGGTGGAGCATGTGGTTTAATTCGATGCAACACGAAGAACCTTACCAGGATTTGACATGAAGAGAAGTTTTCAGAAATGAGAATGTGCTACGGCCTCTTACACAGGTGGTGCATGGCTGTCGTCAGCTCGTGTCGTGAGATGTTGAGTTAAGTCCCGCAACGAGCGCAACCCTTGTTTTTAGTTAATTTTCTAAAAAGACTGCCGATTAGAAATCGGAGGAAGGTGAGGATGACGTCAAGTCAACATGCCCCTTAAATCCTGGGCTACACACGTGCTACAATGGGTATGACAAAAAGTCGCAACTTTGCAAAAACGAGCTAATCTTTAAACATATCCTTAGTTCAGATTGTAGGCTGCAACTCGCCTACATGAAGATGGAATCGCTAGTAATCGCAGGTCAGCTATACTGCGGTGAATCCGTTCCCGGGCCTTGTACACACCGCCCGTCACACCATGGGAGCTGGTTACACTCGAAGAGTTATTTTTGTCGAATTTCTTGAAGGTGGAATTGGTGACTGGGGTGAAGTCGTAACAAGGTAGCCGTACTGGAAGGTGCGGCTGGATTACCTCCTATAAAACAGAAAAAGAGAAAAAGGGCTATTAGCTCAGTTGGTTAGAGTGCACCCCTGATAAGGGTGAGGTCCCTGGTTCAAATCTAGGATGGCCCAGAGGGGGATATAGCTCAGTTGGTAGAGCGCTGCTTTTGCACGGCAGAAGTCAGCGGTTCGAGTCCGCTTATCTCCAAAGATATAATGCTTAAAAATTTAATAGCTTGTAAGGGATCCCTTGGTATCCAAAAGCGATGAAGGACGTGGCTACCGACGATATGTTTCGGGGAGCTGGAAGCAAGCTTTGATCCGGAAATTTCCGAATGAGGCAACTCATTAACTTTTTACTGAATCTATAAGTAAAAAGAGCAAACCTGGGGAATTGAAACATCTTAGTACTCAGAGGAAAAGAAAGTAATAACGATTCTCTTAGTAGCGGCGAGCGAAACGGGATCTAGTCTAAACGCTTTTCTACTTAATAGATAAAGCGGGTCATTGGGGAAAGAGAAGAGTGAACATAAATTCCTTTTATAGGGTAAAAAATTAGGTGAAAGAATTGGAAAATTCTGCCAAAGAAAGTGATAGCCTTGTAACCAAAAATTTTTCCAACTTTTTTTCCCGAGTAACATGGGTCACGAGGAACCCCGTGTGAATTTGCGAGGACCACCTCGTAAGACTAAATATTCTTGGATGTCCGATAGCGAATAGTACCGCGAGGGAAAGGTGAAAAGAACCCCGGGAGGGGAGTGAAAAAGAACGTGAAATTGCAAGCTTACAAACAGAAGACGAACGACTTAGCGTTTTACTTCGTGCCTGTTGAAGAATGTTCCGGCGACTTATAGGGAGTGGCAGGTTAAGATAGAGATATCGGAGCCATAGTGAAAGCGAGCTTGAATAGAGCGAAAGTCACTTTTTATAGACCCGAACCCGCTTGATCTAACCATGGACAGGATGAAACTGGGGTACAACTTAGTGGAGGTCCGAACCGACTAATGTTGAAAAATTAGCGGATGAGCTGTGGTTAGGGGTGAAATGCCAATCGAAAGCGGAGCTAGCTGGTTCTCCCCGAAATGTATTTAGGTGCAGCGGTAAATTTTAAGCGTAGGGGTAAAGCACTGTTTCGATGCGGGCTGGTAATTCGGTACCAAATCAAGGCAAACTCTGAATACTATGTGAACAATTTACCAGTAAGACTACGAGGGATAAGCTTCGTAGTCAAGAGGGAAACAGCCCAGATCACCAGCTAAGGCCCCTAAATAAATGCTAAGTGATAAAGGTAGTGGAAAGGCTCAGACAACCAGGAGGTTCGCTTAGAAGCAGCAATCCTTTAAAAAGTGCGTAATAGCTTACTGGTCTAGCAATTTTGCGCCGAAAACTCTTGGGACTAAGCATTTTGCCGAAGCTGTGAGATATCAATTGATATCGGTAGGGGAGCGTTCCATTATAGAATGAAGTATCAGCGAAAGTGGGTATGGACGAAATGGAAGTGAAAATGTCGGATTGAGTAGCGAAAACATTGGTGAGAATCCAATGCTCCGAAACCCTAAGGTTTCCTCCGCAAGGCTCGTCCACGGGGGGTTAGTCAGGACCTAAGGTGAGGCTGAAAAGCGTAATCGATGGACAATAGGTTAATATTCCTATACTGATTATTACTGGTATCGAGGGACGAAGAAGGCTACACTAGCCAGATAGTGGTAACTGGTTCAAATCTTCGAGGTGTTGAAAATTAGAGAAAATAATTTGAGCTGAGAGATGAGTACAAGATTAAAAATCAAAGTAGTGAATGTCATACTTCCAAGAAAAGCTCGCAATGCCATTTAAAGTAATAATTACCTGTACCTTAAACCGACACAGGTAGGGAGGTAGAGAATACCAAGGAGCGCGAGAGAACCCTCCTTAAGGAACTCGGCAAAATAGCTCTGTAACTTCGGGAGAAAGAGTGCCCTATGGGCTGCAATATCAAGTTCCAAGCAACTGTTTAGCAAAAACACAGGTCTCCGCTAAGTTGCAAAACGATGTATGGGGGCTGACGCCTGCCCAGTGCCGGAAGGTTAAAGAAGTTGGTTAGCGTAAGCAAAGCTAGCGACTGAAGCCCCGGTGAACGGCGGCCGTAACTATAACGGTCCTAAGGTAGCGAAATTCCTTGTC
>JARXAV010000152.1 GCA_029865665.1 Flectobacillus sp.
TATTGCTCCTTGCCAAAGTAAGTTAGTAATAATGGAACCGAAAGAAAACTATATCCAGCTCCAATAACATTAGAAATAATACTCCAAGCAACACCACCAAATATATTTTTAAAACCTTTCATTTGAATTTTATGTTAATACCTTAACTTTCTAACAGTTCTTTGTATTGGTTTATTCCCATTCCAATAGTATTTTGTAATAAGTATTCTATCTCAGTATTGAGTACTGTAATATTTGTTGTTTTGAAAAAAACTATTTTTGCTTGTAGGCTCTCAGCATCATGAAAGTAGTCATCTAAACCTATAAATGACTCGTTTTCAGAAGGCTCATACCTCAAACAAATCAAATTATAATACATGGCTTCATAATATGCAGTAGAGTTATTTACTATGGCAAAATCGTAGTTATCACTTTCTAATAATTCTGTTAAACTTTCTTTTGTTTCTATTATCTTTAAAGTAGTATCATCACATAATTGTCTATACAGAGACACATCTAAAGAAGGATGTAGTTTCAAACAAAACAATATATTCTCTTTTTTACTTATTTTACTAAGCTCCTTGATAATTTTAATATTACTTTCATGGTAAAATATACGTCCTAGTAATACTATACATACTTTGAATGTTTGTTTTATAACAATAGACTTTTTCGGATACTTTGGATTACCTGCTATTAACACTTTATCGGGAGATATAGCATAATTTCTGTTTAAATCCTCAATAAAAGTTTTACCCCAAGCTAATGTATAGTCACTTACAATATTTTCTCCATTAATTACATCAATCGGTATAAAATGTTTATAAGGTACGAAATAGCTATGACACAAAGAATAAGTAGGAATGCACTTTTCTTTAAAAAACTGTGTCAGTAAATTTTCTGTTGCAATAGCAGAATTAAAAGTAATATATTTTTTATTCTCATGCGAAACTTTAAATTTATGCTTTTCGAGCTGGCGTTGAATACTCATATACATCGCCAATTTACTAGCTAAATACAGTTTGGTTTTAATATTGTATTTAACATGAAGCATTTTCCCAAAAACCAATACCATACTTTCTAAGACAATGCGGCAATTGATATAGAATCTGTAGGGAAGCCATTCTAAACAAACAAATGTAACAGAACTTAGGTCTTTTAACGATTCATGAATCTGACTTTCATAGTCTTTTCTTCCATAGGTATATGTACATAATTTTTCATGACTGTCAAAATCTTGTAATAAACCTCTAACAGATGGAAGTATATAGAAGCTTTCGGCAATACTTTTAAAAGAATGGCGATTGACAATTCCACTAAATATCACCATGGCTATGTCAAACGACAATACCTTACCATAGTTGATACCTTTTCTAGTAAAAGCCAATACTTCTTTTAATTGTTGGTATTCTTCATATTGTTTGGTATTCTTCATACATATATATTATTCAGCCATCTAAAAAGGCAGTTTTACAAAAACTATTTCTCCCGTACTATTAGCATTAAATCGTCTAGTATCTGTAGTAAAAGTTAAATAAAATTTATCCTTATATTTATATAGAGATGGGTAATGACATCCATAAGGACTTTTAATTTTTATTTTGACCGCATTACCACATATTTCAGAGTTTTTACCATATCGTATTTCCAACACAGTGCGATCAGTTGTAGAAACAAAACTTTCATTAGTATTCCATATTGTTAAGTATCCATCATTTATCTTGTTGAAGTTAGGCTTTGTGGCTCTAATATTAAATTGACAGGCCTCATTTAGAGAGTATGGAGTAGAAAAGTTTAGACCTTTATTTGTACTTTTTGACCAAACCATACCTCCTAAACTATTACGTCCTAACATTAGAATTTCATTTTTTTCATTAATAATAAAAGCTGCCTCTACATTTTGGCTATTATATTTAGGGTTAATATTGCTAGGGTCAGGAGTTCCTAATAGGTTGAATGTTTTTCCTTGATCATCGGTTTTCGCAATTATAGTAGTTCCTTCATCTGTTTTCCAATTTACAGTAAACTTGCCAATAGTAAGACCTGTTAAAAAACTATCTTCCATCTCAACAGGTTCGGATGTCATAAACATAAAATCAGTACTAAGCCTGTAGTTCTCTCCTAAGATAACTTTAAGACTCTTTCTTACGTTTACAATATCAAAATCAATTAGACTAAGGTTATCGGTAACTATTTTACAAATTTTAGGTTCAGAAATGTTTTTAGTTTTTATATCAAAATCTCGGTAATAATATTTTGATACTCCTTTCTGATAGACCATACTAAGTATTCTTATTGAACCCTCTTTAGTTCTAAACAATACAGGTGTGTAACATGGATATTCATTATCAAATTTAACCCCATTAGAATAGTTTATCCCCGATTTAAAAACATCATACACTACTCTGTCTCTGGGATTCTCAATATCAAATACAGACAGTCTTACGGCTTGCCCAGGAGCTCCCTCCTGTGTACTTGCATCATTACCGTAATATGCACAATAACCAATCCCATCTACAATCAACAATTTTGAATCATGTGCATAAATTTCTCCCTCAAATTTAGAAATAGCAACCTGCTTTTTTATCAATTCATTTCCATACTGAATAGCCTGTCCTTCTGTAATATTTCTTTCCAGCAGTGACGTATCTTGAGGTATAATGGGTTCATAAGACATGGATATATCATTCTTACAACTTGAAAAAACAAGTGTACTGAATAATAAAATATTAATAAGTAACATGATTTTTTTCATTTGAGAGAGACGCATTATATATTTAGGATTTATAGAATGGTAATCTATCACAAAATAATTTTGGATACATTATCTATAAGTTTAATTACTTTTTTCATTTGGTACATATTTGTGATGTTCTTTAGCATGAACCTTTTTTTCTTTTTCTCCACATATAATCGTTGCTTTTTTAACATCTTCGACAAATTGTCTTAACTCTCCTTTAGAAATATCTAATGCAACACTATCAAAATGTACCCAATCTAAATTCCCTAACTTAACATGTTTTTCTATCATCAATGCTCCAGCACTAATTGCCATTTGTGATGCTAATGCTCCTACATCATGGCTTGAATAACCAGGAATAATATTAGAGAAACGTTCATGTCTTATTTCATTGTAATGACGAATGACTGCAATGTTACAAGCATCAGGGGGTGCTGGATAAGAGGAAGTACATTGTAATAAATAAAGTAATCTATTATTTGATGTAAATTCGTTTAGTACAAATTCTTCATATTCTTTATCTGTAAAACCTGTAGATACTACAATATCTCCATCAAAAGTATCAGCAACATGCTTTAAGTAGTTTCTATGATTAGAAATGGTGCTTGGAAGTTTGATAAGCGGTAGATTGTATTGTAATATATATTCATAAGAGTTTTTATCTAAGACAGAGGTAAACCAAAAAATCTCGTTCTTTCTACATTCATCAATCAATACCCTAAACAAATCATCTGTAAGCTCGACTGATCTACGGTAATGCCCTAACGTGTTACCAAAGGGTGATTTATAAGGCTTGGCTAGTTCAGCTTCACTATAAAAAGTATCTACATCTCTTCTTTGGACTTTGATAATATCAGCACCTTCATCTTTTGCCATACGAATCATGGTTCTAAGACGCTTTTCGTCCCCGATATGGTTATTGGTTAATTCAGCCACAACCATAGGAATACCTGCAAAAATCTTTTCCTTTACGCCTAAATATAATTCGTTGTTACTTTTATGCTCAACAAAGTCAGTAAAATTTCCTTGGTTAAAGAGACCAATAGAAATATCGCTGTAGGGCTTACGTCCAACATGAACCAAATTGATAGAAGGTAAATCTGTTTCAATATACGACTTTATTCGTACAAACGTATCTTCTTGTGTACGCAAAACAGCATCTCTAAACAGTTGGCTATGTCCAGAAAAATCTTCAATTAAAGTAGCATTAGAATCACTACCGAAATCAAAGCCTAAAAAGTATATGTCTAGCTTTCTATTCAACTCTTTTGCCATTACAACGCCTAAACGAATGGCCGATAAGAATAAAAAGTCTGAAATAAACAATTCGTCTCCATGAGCTGAAAACAAATAACTCTCTGTAGTTTCGTAGGTATCTGGAAAATATGGTACTTGAATTCTGTTAACAGATTCGGGCATTTGTTTATCCGAAACATAGCAACCAGCCTTAAAGCCGTTTTCTTTGATACTCTGATAAGCCCATAAGCTGTGTACTAAAGCAATATCACCTGCGTAATATCGCTCAGAGTCGTTAATGTTAATAACAACGCCGTCTTCCAGACGACTTCTTGCTATTTTACCAAGGCTTGCACCTTTACCTAGTACGTAAACTCTATCGGTTTTGGATTTTGAAAATATATTTCTGATTTGGGTCGAGAAGTTCTCCATGATATTCTTGATTATTTACAGTAACTGATAAACCATTTTCTAATGCTAGATTCAAACCAGGTATAATATCCCATACTTTAGCACCCTTGGGATTTTCAAAGCTGTAGAAGGAACCCGTAACAACATTATACATATTATATACGGCACAACCAATGATGCGATACTCAAAACCTGGTTCTAATTTTAGAATATCTTCTTTGGTTAAGCTAGATGATATACCTGCTATTCTGGATTCAAACTTTTGGAAACTGTCACCCGTTTTCAAATAGCAATCTAATTCGGGTAAAGCAAGCATAGATTCCTTATGCTTTCCATTCTCATACACGCACAAGGCAACACCCCACTCTTTTAGCCCTGAAGTGAAATTTTCTGTACCATCAATTGGATCAAGAATAAATACTTTGTCTTTTTTCCAGTTAATGCTGTTTTCTTCTGGTGACTCTTCTGATACCAATCCGTATTCCGAGTAATTTGTCCTTAGAAAGGTTTTGACTAATGATTCACAAAATAAATCTCCTTCTGTAACATAGCTATTATCCTCCTTCAAGATTTTTTTAGTTCTTTTACTCAAAATCTCATCTAAATTTGTAATTATTAAACTGTTTACCTTAGTACAAATTGACATAGTTTTACCTTTTAATATAATGTTCCTTCATTTTTTAATAGAGTATATATTTGTTCCCCAATGAAAAAGTCAAGTGGAGTATCTATATCCAGACCTTCAACATGTGAAACGGCATGTATCTTGGGATTAGGGCCAATTATAGTTTTATACTTTACCAATGTTTCTTTTGATAAAAGGCAAAGTCCAAAGTTAATTGCTAGAACATCTGTAAGCTCTTGGCTTTTAGGATGTCTATCTAGACTAAAATTCAGAGGTGTGTCTCCACGCCATAAAAACTCTTTTACAACACTAGCTGTTACAATACTTCTATCTAGCTCATAATCAAAAGCTTCGACACACTTTGTAAATGTTTCTACTTTAATAAAGGGTGATGTTACAGGTGTATAAGCAATAATATCCGAGTTTGTTGTTTTTCCTAAATACCAAAAATAATCGTTTGCAGGGCATTCAGACGACGCATAGAATGGTTCTCTTCTATGAAAACTTATACCATTTTTTTTTGCAATTTCTATAGCTGCCTCAGAATCCGTATTTACAACTATTTCACTAAATGCTGACACTTTCATTAAAACATCTATTTTATGTTGTAATAAGTTAGTATCGCCGAATGGTTTTATATTTTTGTCTTTTACTCTTTCAGAACCTGCTCTGATGGGAATAACCGCTGTAATTTTCATATTATAATTGTAAATGTTTTAATAGCCTTGTATTACATTTTTTCTCTTCCTTCATAGTTACCGTAGTCATAATAACCTGCTGATTTAAAGTCAACACCATTGAAAATTAAGATATAATATTTGAATTAACACGTTTAACTTATTTTCAACATAACATAGATCAACTCAATTGTCACTTTTAATCAGGGTAAACGCATTATATGTATATTGTGATCAGGCATAGGGAATAGTGCTTCTTTCTCTTTTTTGCAATAGGAGCAAGTATGAATTTCCTTTAATCATCTGTTGCAGTTTAATCCCAACAAACGCTCTTTCTTTGTGCGGAATAGCCCAAATTAGTCCCCCCATTTTATTTATCTACCATTACCTTAAAGAAGTACCTTTTGATACTCAACAAGGGCTTTCGATCCAGTCATTAATCAAAGATATAGTTTATGTTTGGTTAAATATATAGGATAGCAAGTATTTTTGGAAAGAAAATGAGTAAGCGGTCGAAAACTTAAAAGCAGATAAAATGAAGTACATAGCGTAAAGAATATTTTGAACTTTTCTAAGATTACATTTCTTACTTAATACCCCTCATTCATGGTAACAAAAGGAACTGCTCTAGCATTTATCGTATCTTTTTCTACGTAGTCCCATAAAGAAAACGCTAACCAGATGGGTTTCTGATTAGCGCTTGAATTTTGCATCTGCATAGACATTCACCTACATTATCTTTTATAAAGACAATCTACTCCCTATTTGGGATAAATCAACTAAGATGATTTTATGTCGTATAGGATTCCCCCTTTGGGGCGGTTCGACGCTTCGACTAGGGGGCTTGGCTTCTACTCAAATCGCTCCTTCAAACGTTCCCACCAATTCGATTCTTTGTTACCACCATAATAGCCATAAACCGAGCCATAACCATAGCCATAGCCATACGTTGAACTACCTTTCACACCATTATACACAACGGTTAAGGCTGGCATCTTCTTACCTTTGTAAATTTCACCCAAAGTTTGTAAGGCAGCTTTTGGCGTATATTCGTGACGTACTACAAAGATAGTTCCATCTACAAAAGGCGAAACTACTTGTGCGTCAGTTACTAAACCCGAAGGAGAACAGTCAATGATAATAAAATCAAAACGAGTTTCTAATTCTTTTAAAAAGACTGCCATACGGTTATTACTCAACAATTCCGCAGGGTTGGGCGGTACGGGACCGCTAGCAATAAAGGATAAATTATTGATTGGCGTTGCCTGAATAATCTGATCTACAGAGCGTTGCCCAATTAGGTAGTTTACAACCCCTACGTCATTCGACAATTCGATGTACTCATGTAACTTAGGTTTACGAATATCTAAGTTCACTAGCATCACTTTGTTTCCCGCACTGGCTAAACTGGCCGATTAGTTAAGGGAGATAAAACTTTTTCCTTCACCCGAAATCGAAGAAGTCATTAATACCTTTTTGGCAATACCTACGGTTTCGTTGGGTAGGGTAAACTGCAAGTTGGTACGTAAGATACGGAACTGCTCTACCACAAAGTTGTTCGACTTGATGTCTAACAAAGGTCCTTTTAGCTTTTTAGGCTTATGTCCTACTTCTCCTAACACGGGAACCCCCTTCGTCTTTTTCTCAAAGTCTGATCTTGACTCTACCTTATCGTTGGCCATTACCATGATGTTGATGATCAATACCGGAATACCTAAGCCCGCTAATAAAGCAATCAGATAAATCATGATTCCTTTTGGTTTTACGGGT
>JARXAV010000185.1 GCA_029865665.1 Flectobacillus sp.
ATTTATAAGCCGAAGCAACATCCAAAACCGTATAACGTTCTTTTCCTTTACGAACCGCCTTGGCTAATTCAAAAGGAACACCACCGATGATAAAACAGGTTTCACGCTTATCCGAAGGCACTTGTTTTGCTTTAGCGGTAATGTCAGTAAATACCGTAGCATCATCTGTTCCATTTTGGAAATATTTAGCCCCATACGATTCTAAAGACTTAGGCGATTTGCCATCTACCCACGTAATTTTAGTATTTCCAGAACCAATATCTACCACAAAAGAATTGTCTTCAAACTCTTTTGGTTGTACCGATTTCAAGCCTAATTGTCCTTCTTTTTCTGGTGTCACCGTGTTCACAAAATAGTTTAAGGTTTTTAAAGCCTTAATAATTTTCTGTGTTCCTTCTGCTTTTAAAGCTCCCGAACTTACCACGAAATGAATATCTCTTCCACCTACGCCATAATCAAGCATTCCGCCAATGTATTTTTTCAAGCCAGCACGCACATCGTCGTCACTTGCCATATTTTCGGTTACTAGGCTATTTCCAAATTCAGCTTTCTCTAACTTCCAGTTTTTATCGCCATCAATACGAACGATAAAAGAGTTAAAACCACTTGCTCCTAGTTCAACTACCCCCTTTAAACGTCCTGCAATGGGAGCTGGTGGAGTAAATTCGAAAGTCGGACGAGCAGCGTCACTTGCTGAGGACGAGCTTTCGGACTCAGAAGAAGATGAGGATGAACTTTCTGAAGATGCGGAACTACTTCCCTCCTTGCTTTCCGAAGCAGGCGTTTCAGTTGCTGTTGCCGTTTTCAGGGTTTCAAGAGCTTCTTTACCGCCGAGCATTTTAAAGCCAAAATAAATTGCCCCTATAATTAAGGCTGTGATGAGTAATCTTCCTGCTACTGTGAGACGTTGCATATTCTAAAGATGATTTAAAGTTTTGATAAACAAAGATGTAGCTTTTCGGGGATTCTACAACAAATTTCATGTCATTCGGTCTTAAATTTATTTGATTGGCTGTAGGCATAGACAAAAAAAATCCAGCAGGCGAACCTACTGGATTATAAAGATTTTTATAGAAGCTATTTAACGATAAATCCATGCTTTGTTTCAACATTTCAAATTCATCCTTATTTAAAGACTCCTTGAGGGTCTTCTTTCTTCGCAATTAATTCTTGCACAAAGCTCATATCAACAAACGATAAATCTAAAACCTTGCATTTATGCAGACATTCCCATGATTTATCGTAATGCTCTAACTGATACTCACCAATGGCGTATTTTAGCCAAGCATTTGCATTGGTTGAATCTAGCTGTACCGACTTTTCGAGCAGTCTCATGGCATCGTCAATATCGTCGCAATTACGTTTTTCTTTGAAACACGCAATCTGAACGGTAGCAACATCCACCATCAACATCGGATTATCAGGAGCTAATTCAAGTCCACGTCTTAATAATTGAGCCGATTCTTCAAAGTTATTTTTCTGATAACTTGCCGAACCTAAGCCCCAATAAGCTTCTACATTGGTAGGGTCTAGCATATAAGACATATTAAAACGGTGAATCGCCGTATCAATTAAGCCATCGCCAAGGTATTCCCAACCACGTTCTGCAAAAAACTTACTAGCTTTTACTTTATCCTCAAAATACTGTTCGCACTGGGCGATAAACTCAGCATTCTTTTTAATTTGTTCCTCTGCTTTCTTCTTTGTTCCAAATAGTGGAATAAAGCGAACATCCAAGGCGATAACATTCAGTCCCTCTTTATTAGTAGTACTCTCCCGATTACTTGCTAACTGTAGCGTCGTTTCTTGAGCATAAGAACTAAAAGTTGACGCTAACACAAAAAAATACAATAATTGCCTCATAGTGGTAATATTCACAAACTAATAACGCAGTATTCAATGGGTTATTTTAATGGCTGCGATATTTTATTAAAGCTAATTTTATTTTGTCATAAAAACAATAGGCAAGTCAAGCGAATATTAATTCCTAGCATTTACACGCTCCTAGTATTTCAAACAAATATATCTGGATAACGAACATCATTTACAAATTTTACAGTAATGCAGAAAAGTGCTTTATTTTCAAAAAAAGGCATAGACAAGAAAAAAAACAGAAAGGTTGCTTGGTAAAAAATAAATAGAAAATTTGATTCCTAGCAAGCAATAAACTCATAATCAGCTACGTAATCTAGGTCAAACAGCAACAGTTGTTTCAAACTCCTACAGTTTTTATAAATTTTTAACGTCTCAATTTTACGCAAATGAAAAATTTCTTTTTCTTAATCACAGGCTTTTTTTTGTTGACCTTAGCTTCTTGTAGTCAAGAGGAAATCACCCCAACAACGTCTTCAACTTCGGCAGCTAGATCAGGTACAAGTACCAAAGACACAAGCAAAGTAACCAAAACGGTTGTTACACAAGCGAATTTATTAAGTGCCATCTCCACTTACCTAACCACTAATTATGCTGGATACACTTTTGTAAATGCTTATAGCGAAACTGTAAGTGGTGTTATCAAAGCGTATGACGTAAATATTACCTTGAATAGTGTTCCTTACCACCTAGTATTTAGCTCAACAGGAACATTTACTAGCGTGAATTCTTTTGGCAAGAAAGCGAACAAAACATCTCAAACTATTACAGCGGTAGCACAAGCTGACTTATTGCCAGTAATTACTACTTATCTAACGACCAACTACGCTGGTTACACCTTTGTAAATGCGTATAGCAAAACGAAAGATAGTACCTTAACTGGCTATACTGTAAATATCACTTACAACAGTGTTAGCTATCACGTTACGTTTGATGCGGCAGGTGCTTTTGTAAGTGTTGGCACAAGAAAGACAAAAACAGCGAAAACGAACGTTCCAGTAGCTCAGGCAGATTTATTGGCGACAATCAGCACGTATTTAACCGCTAATTATGCTGGCTATACTTTTGTAAATGCCTATAGCGAAGCGACAAGTGGCGTGATTACGAATTATGACGTAAATATTACCTTGAATGCTGTTACTTACCACGTGGTATTTGATGCAGCGGGAACGTTTGTAAGTGTGGGTATCAAAACAGCGAAAACCACTTCTAGCCACGTGGCAGTAGCTCAAGCAGACCTATTGGCAACTATTAAAACTTACTTAACCACTAAATATTCTGGTTATACATTCGTAAGTGCTTATAGCAAAGCAACAAGCGGTGTTATCACCAACTATGTAGTTACAATCACTTCTAGCTCTGTTAGCTATCAAGTAGTGTTTGATGCAGCAGGAACATTTGTTAGCGTGACTACTAAAAAGCGTAAATAATATTTTTTCTTCTGAAACATCAAAGCCTTAAAATCGACTTGATTTTAAGGCTTTGATGTTTTGGTACCGATGTGTTATCCCTACGGGATTTTTTTACCTTAGTTCCATCGGAGCGACCAAATTAGTTAGTAAGCTGGGATTTTAACCCCTGTCTCAAATCAATTATTCCTATCGCTTCTTACTTCCTCCAGATTTTCTTCCTGCACCTGCACTTTTACCAAAAGCACCTTTTCCTTTGTACGTTGCTGAACTTGGGGCTCTTCCTGCTGAAATCATGGCTTTTTTCTGTTTTTCCACTTTTTCTTTAGACTTCACCTTGCGTTCTTTTTTCTCATGGAAAGCTCCCTTAAAGGTTGGATCGTCTTTCTTACGTTGTTCATCAATTTCACGCAACATCAATTGGTTTTCAATAAATGGCGTTTCTAAGATGTGTAAATCGGTAGGAAGTGGTTCACGAGGAATGGGCTTCTTGATAATTTTCTCAATCTTCTTGATGTGATACTCTTCCGCTGGGGTCATAAAGGTAATGGCCTCTCCCGATTTATTTGCTCGTCCAGTACGTCCGATACGGTGTACATAGTCTTCGTAAATAATAGGTACGTCAAAATTAATTACGTGACTAACCATCTCAATATCAATCCCTCTTGCTGCCACATCCGTAGCAACTAGCACTTGCACATTTCCTTCACGAAAAGCATCAATCGAGTTGATACGAGTATTTTGCCCCTTGTTGGCATGAATAACTCGAATCTGACCGTCCTTTACGATTTTACGTTCCAGGTATTTGAAAATATTGTCTGCAATTTCTTTACTCCTACAGAAGATAATGGTACGATTAAACACATGATCATCCTTCATTAACATACCCAACAAATTAATTTTGGTCATAAAGTTAGGAATCTCATAGAGCTTTTGCGTCACCATTTCCGCCGTCATATTTTCGGGCGTTACTTCTACCTTTTTCGGGAATTCCAAAAACTCATGTGAAAGCTCCTCCACTCGTGGTGGGAAAGTAGCTGAGAACAATAAATTTTGGCGTTTTTTAGAAGGAATTACTTCCAAAATCTTACGGATTTGAGGCATAAAACCCATATCCATCATTTTGTCCGCTTCGTCTAAAACCAAGGTTTTTAACTCCTTCACCACAATTTCTCCTTTGAGGTACAAATCCATAAAACGCCCTGGAGTGGCAACCAAAATATCAATCCCTGCCTGAATCGTTTCTATCTGTGTTTTAGGCCCCAAACCACCATAAATAGCCACGTGGCGAATGTCCGTATATTTTGCTAATTCCGTCATAGCCTCGTCGATTTGCATCGCCAATTCTCTGGTAGGAGCTAAAATCAAGGCTCTCATGTGTTTGCCTTGAGCATACTTTACTTTCATTAATATTGGCAACAAATAGGCGGCTGTTTTTCCTGTTCCTGTTTGAGCAATACCCAATACATCATGCCCTGAATAAACTACGGGCATGGCTTCTTCTTGGATAGGGGTCAGGTTTTCATAGCCTGCATCGGCAATTGCATTGAGCAACTGACGGTTTAAACCCGTATCTTTCGCAAATTCAAATTCTTCAAATGTCATAATTATCTTCTTGTTCCCTTTTCCACAAAACGCATGGATTGAACAATCTTTTCCTGTTTACAAAGTTACGCAAGTAAGCACATAGAATCATAAGCAAGCCTTAAAATATTCATAGCATTGATTATCAAACCTTTATATACTAGAATAAAATCCTTTTATTATCTAGTATGCTGTATGCTTACTCCTTAATAAATGACTCGTCCCTATAAGACTTATCAAACCTAAAAGTCTTATAGGGACGAGCAGTAATTTTAGTTGGGTATCTGACAAATTTTGTGGCTATGTCATCATTATATGATATAGAGTTTAACCCTAGTCTGAAATATGCTGTTTTAGCCCTGAAAGGGCGATATATCTCAGCGATGGGTGTTAGCCCATCGTCAAACAAAATTTGTCAGAGGAACTATTCGCCGATAACTAGTTTGACGACTACTTACGCAATTTCTTTCAATTCTTTATAGGTTAGCCAAACGGTATTGGCTAGTAAAACCACAAAACCACATTCAAGCAGATACTCTCCTAACAACGCTGGAGAACCCAAAAAGGCAAAGCTATCAAACACGGGATTGTCCAAGGATACATACACAAAAGGCTGCACCACCAACAAGATATTTAACAACAAGAGTTGAATAAAATAACGTTTGTCGGTAATATTCCACTTAACAAATACCAGTACGATGAAGTAGATAAACATATAATACGCCATTGCACTCGGTAAAAAGAGCTGCATTAAGCCATACGTAATGATAAACAACAACGGATAAATCTTTTCAAGCGACTTTGTACGACACTGAAAACCAATCCATGTAGCAATAGGCAAAAAACAACCTAAACCAATCCAGTTCATCAAGGTAACATTTACGTGTTGACCCATAAACGGGCGTAAAATCGAATATAAATTAGGTGAATAAGGGTCTTCGGTGTGTTTTACCAACATCAAAAAATCTAAGCCTACAAGACTGTATAATAAGGCAATGCTTGGAATACCCACAAGAGCTAAGGTCAAGACAAATTTTACTTTATTTTTAATGGAGAAA
>JARXAV010000208.1 GCA_029865665.1 Flectobacillus sp.
TTCTTCAGTGGTTTCTTTAAATAAAAGTCCCCCTTCTTTTAGAATAAATACTTGAAATAAATGTAGGTGTAAATGGGTTTTAATATCCCAATCGAATATCTTACTTCTGGTAGAAATGGGTTCTAAAAAAATATAATCAGAGGCATATTTTCCTACTTCATCGCCATATAGCCCATCAAAATTGATAATTTTCTTGGTTTCTTGCTTCATTACCTGCTGTTATTTTCTAGGAAATTTAGGGAAAAATAACATAGAAGCTGTTTAAACTTTCTAAAAAACACTATTCTTAGATTTATTCTTAGCCTTACTTTTTGTCTTGAAACAAAAAGTAACAAAAAATTCAAGAATATATAAACTCGCTGCGCTCAAACAGTATATATTCATTGCTTACGCCAGTGGTTCTACGAAAGTTCAAACAGGTTAATATTTACAATGTAGAACTAAATAATCGCTTTCTTGAAATTATTGAAGATAAGTACTCGTGGAAAATTAGGTGATATTTATTTCTAAATCCAAAATTCATCATTAGTAGTGTACGAAGGATTGAGAAACGTTTGGTAAATTTAAATTTCGAGACCTAGGGCTTCACCCTAGGCTTAGGTATGTCGCCCTTTCAGGGCTAAAATGTACTGTCTTAGCCCTGAAAGGGCGATATATCTCAGCGATGGGTGTAGCCCATAGTCAAAAAAAGATTTTACAAAATTTGTCAGAGAATGCTATTTTTCAATCCTTCCTACACTAGTAATTCATCATTCAAAATTTCACATTATTACTTAAACTATTTTTGTTGAATGGCTTCTATGGCAGCCGTTAAATAAGCCAAAGGAGCATTCCAGTTAATAGCGATTTCGTTGCTCGCATAAGAGCAATCGGCATCTAAATAACATTCGTCTGCAACCGTAGAAGGATAACCTTCACATTTGTCCTGACGCCCCCAATTGGTGCCACCCGATAAGAAGCCTGGCAGAGGGTCAACAATACCGTCGGCAACTGCTAAACGATGATGTGGGTGCATAGGTGTTTTTGAGCCAAAACCCGTTACGAAAGAATAACCTGTCCCATTTCTACCAAATAGATAATCGAGGTTACTTAGGGCAAAGTCAAGGTATTTCTTGTTTTTCGTAAGTCGATATACCTGAATCATGGCAATTCCTTGATTAGCTGCATTGGACGTACTTCCCCAATTAAAATCGCTCGCTTTTTTACCCATCAAGGTTTGAAAAGAACGCTTTTCAACTCCATTTGCTAATTCATCTGCAAAGGTAATAAGCTGTTGTTTTAGGGCGGGCAATTGCTCTTTGATTGTTCCAGTACACTGACTTTCAAAGCGTAGTAAGGAATAATAGCCCAATAACGCTACTTGATTCCAAGAGGGAAGAATAATCTGCTTTGCGTTCGGAATTGAAGCTGCATAGCGTTCATCTTTTGTACTGAGGTATAATTCGGCAGCAGCCCAAATAAACTCGTCAGTAAACGTGTTATCGCCATAGTCGCCCGTAACAACTTTGGGAGCAAACTGCTCATTCATTTTATTTTGCTCATAAGCAAGATTAGGATGTTGTTTTGCCCAATCCCAAGCCCGAACAGAAGCCTTGAGGCAAGAGTCTGCCAAAGAAGGGAATGCCGTTGGAAATTGGCGATAAATACGAGCTGCCTGTGCCATCACCGCTGCAAAGTCGAGGGTGGCTGCCGTACTTTTCTGTACTACATAGCGAGGTTGCGTAGCTTTGTCGGGCATAATCATTCCGTCGAAATTGGCATTGGTCAATTTATGATACCCCCCCCCGTCTTTGTCCTGCATCGTAAGCATCCAACGTAAATTCCACAAGGCTTCGTCCAATACATCAGGTACTGTATTTGTGCTTTCAGGAATGTTGAGGGTTTGCTTCTGAAAATAAGCAGGAAAATCTTCATACATCGAAAAAAGCGTTCCCATCGTAATACCCGAATTAACGATGTATTTATTGTAATCACCCGCATCATACCAACCTCTAGGAGAGGAAATCACCGTTCCTTCGGGTCTATCCGCTGAAACAGCCGAAGCATGAACAAATACCTTATCGTCTGGATGTCCTAAGGTTCTTGCCCATTTTCCTGCATATTTTGCTGGTATTTCGGTGGAAGCTCGCTGGTAATAAAAGGCCTTCAAAGCTGCTTTGGCTACCTCCTGATGCACTTTTGGAGCGATGCGAAAGGGATACGAAATACCTAAGTCTGGAATTTCTAGCACGAATGAGCCTTGAGTTTTCAATGCGGTAAAATCAGCTATTTGTGTCTTTTTATCCGAAAATTCAGATTTACGAGACGTACTTAATTTTCCTGTAAAAATAGTCTTTTGAAGGTCGCTCGTTTTAATAAGAAAGGAACTCGCTTGGGCATTTACAACCACGGCTACTTTGGGAGCTGTAGGGTAAAAGCCAAGTTGATTGAGTCGTATTTGTTCCGATAATTTTTGTGCGCAGGTTTTCTCCGTAAGTAGAAAAAGACCAATAATGCAGAGTAAGTATTTGATTTTCATTGGGATTGGTATAATTAATTGGGATTGTTTGTGTAAAGGTAATAGCCTACCTTAGTCATAGAATGTACTAGTGCAAAATTGCGTTTATTTTAAATTGGCTGTGTAATGGTTTACCCTTACTGAACCTTACAAGGGAAAACCATGAGTTTTTGGGAAGAGTTCGCCTAAGCACCCAATGACGAAATTGTACGGATAATTGCGGAGGATGAAAATGGGAAACGAAAATTTCTACTTGATAAGTTACCTTTGATTATTGAAATTGAAGAAACGGAATGAGGCTTTTTAAAGGTAAGTAACGGGACAAAATAAGTTGGTGTGAAAACCTATAAGGTTTAGTTTATAACAGCCTTATAGTCAGACAATTTAACTAAAACCTTATAGGTTTAGCTGACTAACTCCTTGTATTTTTTTATTATTTTTGATTAAATTGCCGAACCCTTTAAATGGAAGGGTTTAGCAATTTATCTTCATCAAACATGAAAAAAATACTAGAAACAACACGTTTATTATTACGGGAATTTACTCTTGAAGATGCTCCATTTGTATTAGAATTAGTGAATACTCCCACTTGGTTACAATTCATTGGCGATCGTGGTGTGCAAAACCTAGAGGACGCTAGACGTTTTTTGGAGAACGGAAATCTAAAAAGCTATGCCGAATATGGTTTTGGTTTTTATGCAGTAGGCATAAAAGAAACAGAAACGCTGATAGGAATGTGTGGACTCGTAAAACGAGAATCCTTAGACGATGTTGATATTGGTTTTGCCTTTTTACCCGATGCTGCTGGAAAAGGTTACGGCTACGAAATCGCCTCCGCAACCCTTACGTATGCGAAAGAAACCTTAGAACTTCAAAAAGTAATAGCCATTGTAAACCCTGAAAATAAGGCATCTATTGGCTTAATTGAAAAGCTAGGACTAGTCTATCAGAAACGGATTCTACTCCCTCCTACTGGTAAAGAATTACTACTGTTTTCAATCGAATTCAACTCATAAAATAACCTATAAAGATTCTGATAAGGGCAAGCCATATCGAATCTTTATAGATTTTCCGTTTAGTCTAAAAATAGATTAACCAAAATGTCCACCTACATAATTTTTAGTCAATTCGTGAGTTGGATGATTGAAAATTTGATCTGGTGTACCATACTCAATTAACTCTCCCAAATACATAAAAGCAACTTTATCGGAAATGCGTTGGGCTTGTTGCATATTGTGGGTAACAATCACAATCGTATAATTCTCTTTTAATTTCTTAATTAAATTTTCAATTTTTCGGGTACTAATCGGATCAAGAGCAGAGCAGGGTTCGTCCATTAAAATAACTTCTGGACGCAAAACAATCGTTCTTGCAATACATAACCGTTGCTGTTGTCCTCCCGAAAGTTTAGCAGCTGGCTTCTTCAAATCGTCTTTTACTTCATCCCACAAATAACTTTCTCGTAGGGCTTGCTCCACTAGCTGCGGTATTTCGCTTTTCGGAAAATCATGAATTTTTAAGCCGTAAGCAAGGTTATCGTAAATACTTTTGGGGAGAGGATTCGCTTTCTGAAAAACCATCCCGATACGTTTACGAATTTCGGTCACAGGACTATCTTTGGCATAAATAGGCATTCCGTCTAAGGTAAGCGTTCCTTCAATTTGGGCATCGGGCGACAAATCGTGCATTCGATTAAACGAACGCAAAAGCGTAGATTTCCCACAACCAGAAGGGCCAATTAAGGAAGTTACTTGATTTTTAAGAAAATCAATGCTGACATCTTTTAAGATTTGTTTATTCCCAAAGAATACATTTAAGTGTTGAGCGGATAATTTTATATCTTCCATTAATCTTGATTTCTGAATTTAAAACGTATGTAAAATGCGGTGATATTGAGACAAAACACCAATAAAATCAACACGGTGGCTGTTCCGTAAGCAAGTGGTCGAACGGCTTCTATAGCCTGATGCTGTGTCGAAAGCATGTATAAATGATAAGGCAATGCCATAAACTCCTGATTTGTAGCAGTACTTAACCCATTGATATAAAAAGCAACACCTGTAAAAAGAATCGGTGCGGTTTCGCCTGCTGCTCTGGACATGGTTAAAATAACGCCCGTCAGAATGCCAGGTAAAGCGTTGGGTAAAACCACGTCTTTAATGGTCTCGAACTGGGTAGCTCCTAAGGCTAAGGTTGCTTCTCGCATACTATTCGGAATCCGCTTGAGTGCTTCTTCGGTAGTAGTGATAATATAGGGCAACGATAACAGTGCTAAGGTTAAGCCAGCAGATAACACGGACGTACCCAAATGCAATGCTTGAACAAACAAGGCTAGTCCGAATAAACCGTAAATGATGGAAGGAATACCTGCTAAATTGCGGATAGAAGCACGAATGATGTTCGTTAAAAGAGAGGGTCTGGCGTATTCATTTAAATAAATTGCACAGGCAATCCCGAACGGAACGGCAAAAAGTGTCGTTATCAGGGTCAGTAATAGGGTACCAATAATGGCGGGCAAAATCCCCCCTTTTGTCATGCCTTCACGAGGGAACTGACTCACAAAGTCCCACGAAATACTGGACATTCCTTTTGAGAAAATATCCCAAATAATCACGCCCAATATCCAGCAAACAATCAGGGTGCTACCTACCAATAATAGCCAATCTAGGGAATATAGTACTTTTTTCATTAGGCATCAAATTTTCTTAAACGGTTTGCAAAATATTCACCTAGCAAATTGATGCTCAGGGTGATTAAAAACAACACTACGGCTATGGCAAAAAGGGCAAAATAGTGGGTAGTCTGATAAGGCACTTCGCCCATTTCGATGGCAATGGTAGCGGTGATGGTTCGGACAGAATCAAAGAATCCTTTTGGCAAAACTGACGCATTTCCCGTTGCCATCAATACCGTCATCGTTTCGCCCAAAGCCCTGCCTAGTCCCAACATAACGGCGGCAATTAAACCTGGTAAGGCCGCAGGAATGGTGACGAGAAAGAGCGTTTGCCATTTGTTAGCTCCCAAGGCTAAGGAGGCCTCTCGATGGCGTTGTGGAACGGCATGAATAGCGTCTTCGCTGATGGTGATAATGGTGGGCAACGCCATAACTGCCAACAATACCGAACCATTGAGGGCATTCAATCCGTTTTGAAGCCCGACTGTATGAGCAATAAAAGGCCCCACTAACACAATGCCTAAAAACCCAATTGCCACGGAGGGAATAGCTGCCAACATTTCGATGATGGGCTTTAAGAACATTTTGAGTGTTGGATGTGCCATTTCGGACAAAAAAGCAGCGGTAAAAACTCCCAATGGAACAGCCAATAACATTGCTCCAAAAGTTACCAGACTTGTACTTACCAATAAGGGAATAATACTATAATGGCTCTTTGAGGATTCTGGATTCCATTGTGAACCCGTAAAAAAATCAAGCGGACTGACGGTCAGGAAAAAGGCAATGCTGTTATACAAAAGCATAATAAAAATACCTGCCAACAGGGCAATGGTCAATAAGCCTGTTGTTTTGAAAAGCTGTTTAAATAGCCAATCGAGCGATTCTCGTTGTTGAATTTTCATTTTTTTACGGGATAATAACCTGCTTCCTGAATAATTTTCTTTCCTGCTTCACTTTTTTCAAAATCAATAAATGGTTTAATTTTTAGATAAGAACTGGACTTAAAATACTGAAAAAGTGGACGTTGGAAAAAATACTTTCCTTGAGCGATGAGCAGAGCATTGAGCGGAGAAATCGCCTTTTTATCTTGGTCGGTATAAATTGTTAACACTTTCAATCCTTTGCCTCTCCCATCAGCCACATAACCCGAACCTACGTAACCAATACCCGAATGATCCATTTTGATGGCTTCCAAAATTTGAGCATTCCCGTTCATTTGCTTGGCATAGGGACTAAATTCGATGTTTAGCTTTTTCTTCACAAAATCATACGTACCCGAATTACTTTGTCGGCCATAAATGGTAATGGGTAAGGATTGCTTTGGAACAATCGAAGCCCAGTCGGAATAAGTACCATCTAATAATTTAGCAAGAGTCGTCGTAGAAATAGAATCTAACGGAAAGGTATCTGCCACCACAAACGCAATGGCATCTTGTGCAAAAATGAACGAATCGAGTGGCATACTTCGCTCGTTGAAAAGTTGAGATTCTTTGGTATTGATGCACCTCGACGAATTAGCTATATCGGCAGTTCCATTCAACAATGATGCAATGCCCAACCCAGAGCCTCCTCCCGAAATAGAAACAAATACGTTTGAATTGATTTGATGAAATGATTCGGCTAATTGTACTGCCAGATTCACCTCCGTATCAGAACCTTTAATTTTGATTGTTCGGTCGTCTTGCGAACAAGCAACCACCAACAGTACTAAGAATAAACAATACCTCATAATTCCTCCTTTAGTCAAAATGTCTGCTAAAGGAACGGAATTAACCACAGAAAAAAACAAGGTCAATATTATGTTTTTATTAAGACATAAAACTGCTTTTTAGCTGATTTTC
>JARXAV010000238.1 GCA_029865665.1 Flectobacillus sp.
TTTAAGTGCTTTCCTAAACTTATCTTTCATCTAATGCAGTAACTCTACCGCTGGATTCCAAAATAATTGGTCAAAATCAACAACTTTATCATCGCTGACGAGTATGCCCTCCTGCCGAAGAAGTTCTTCCATTCGATTACCTCCAAAATGTGCTTTTCCAGTCAAAACACCATTTCGATTCACCACTCGATGTGCGGGAATATTAGAGTCAGTATGTGAGGCATTCATAGCCCAACCAACCAATCTAGCCCCTCCTTTCGTACCCAAATACGAAGCAATTGCCCCATAACTCGTTACACGTCCAGAGGGAATAAGACGAACAACTTGATAGACATCGTCAAAGCGATTTGTATCCATTTAATCCTCTTTTTCTAATTCTCTATCCTTAATTTCTCGTAGTAATTCTTCGTACCAAGCCTCTCCGTACTTGGTAATGAGAGGATCTTTCAGAAACTTATACAATTCTACCCCCAACTGCTCTCCATGCGTACAAGCATCAGAGCATATATGCCAACGATCATAATTCAAGGCTTCATAATGTTCGTATTTTGTAATACGAATTGGATAAAGGAAGCATGAAATTGGCTTTCTGAATCCAATTTTTCCGTCAAAATACGCTTGTTCGATACCACACTTCAGCGTTCCTTTCTGGTCGTAGATAGCATAAGCACATTCTCTACCTTCGATGACAGGCGTAGAGAAATCCCCCTCCCAATCCTTAATATACTTGCCTTGTTTCTCGATGGCTTCAATCCCTATTTGAGACAAATAAGGCTTTACCTCTTCATAAATTTCTTCCATTACAGGAAGTTCTACATCTTCTAAAGGAGCTCCAAGGTCACCTTCAACACAACAAGCTCCTTTGCACTTGATTAAGTCACAGACAAAAAATTTTTCGGCAATATCATCACTAATTACCGTATTTTCGATTAATATCATCTTCTTCTCGCTTACGTAATATACCTTAAACGTAATTTTTTATAGTATTTTTCCCTATTTTAACGTTCATTTTAACGAAATTACGTGAAAAAAGATGATTCTCATATAGTTTGGCATCTTAATTGAGATAAAATCTCTGAGCGTTTCAATGATTTTACATAAAGCCTATACAAATAAGTAGTTATTCCGACCTAAGAGTAGTTATGGCTTATCTGTACATCAATAACAATTCATAAGTACAAAAAAAACATCTTTCTGTCATATATTTATTTGACACTTTAATTTTTGGACGTATATTTGGCCAACTTATCTAGCCACAGGTTAAATTAATACATCCTATACTTTGGACTTTCAAAAAAAATACCAACATGATTAAGCGCACGTCTTTATCGCTTTTGGCTGTTCTGTGCTACACCCAAACAGAAGCACAAGAAATACCATCAACAATGACCGTTGGTTCTGTAAAAGTTAAAATTGATGCAGACGCACGAATTTTAATTTCTAAAGAAATAGCTGCCTTAAATAGTAACAGAAAGTATGCCGAAGCGATGCTTCGTAGGATAGCTATTTATTTTCCTATTATTGAGAAAGAACTTAAAGAAGAAGGTGTTCCTGACGAATTTAAGTACCTCTGTGCAGTTGAAAGTGGTTTATTTCCTGACCAAATCTCTACCTCAAATGCGGTTGGTTTTTGGCAATTTAAAGAGGCTACTGCCTTAGAAGTTGGGCTACGAGTAGATGGTGTAATCGACGAACGTAGACATATTCAAGCTTCAACAAAAGCGATGGCTATTTATCTGACGAGAAGTAACCTAATTCTTCACAACTGGGTTTCATCACTATTATCGTATCGTTCAGGACTGAGTGCTGTTCGAAAGATGTCTCACATCGACTGGGCGTATAAGAAAGAAATCAACGCTACTGGAAGTACAGATGCCTACATTATCCGTTTCTTGGCGTATCGTCACTTCTTGGAGAAAGAATACCAAAAATCTAAATATGAGCCAGTAAGTACCTATTTACTCGAGTACTCTAATACTCGTGGTAAAAGTGTAAAAACAATCGCTGCAGAATTAGGAGTTAGTGTTTCTGAAATTATTGTGAATAACACATGGCTTAAGTCAACTACTATTCCTGATGATAAGGATTACACTGTATATCTTACTGCAGATGTTGACCGCTATGTCGAACTAAAATCAACAATACAGAAGTTAAAAAGTAATACTTCGCAGCCCAATACGCCTAGTCAGGATTTAGGTTTTCCTGTTCTTGTTCGCCTTACTCAAGAACCAAGTCAAGACGGAGACCCTATCTATTATGAAATTAATGGAATCAAAGGTATCTTGGCTGTATCTGGAGATACTCCAGAGAGTATTGCTAATCGTGCGGGTATTAATGTCAATAAATTCATTAAATATAACGACATCTCACTGAGCGAACGTATCCTGAGTGGGGAAGTCTACTATTTGAGAAAAAAGAAAAGTCGTGCTGAAATTGCGTACCACACTGTTCAGGGAAATGAAACTCTTTGGAAGATTTCTCAAATGTATGGTATTCAGCTAGATGACTTGTTAAGTAAGAATAGACTAGCTCAAGTTCAACGACTACAAAAAGGACGTCTACTTTACCTCAGAGAGTCTCGCCCTGAAATGCAGTCGGTTGAATACGTTCAAATTCCAGAAGAACCAACTGTCACGTATGCATCTCCTTTAAGTGATAATGCAAAACCAATGGTAGTCAAAGAAGAGCCTGTTTTAAACACTAGTTCTTTTCCGTCTCCAAGTGTGAAGACTTCGGTAGGTGACGTTAAGAAAGACAAGAGTTACGAAAATGATGGTACTACAGGTATCGCACAAATCGAACTTTATACAGCGAAACCAATGGATAACTATTACCGTATTGCTAGAATCCATAACATGACACCTAGTGAGTTATACAAAATTAATAATATTACCTCTACCAGTGTGTTGCAAGTAGGAGACCAAGTAAAAGTTTTCAAGAGAAAATCGCAAACAGGAGCAGTCGAAGGTGGATACAAACCGCCAGTTGAAATTGTGAGTATAAATTCATCACCATTTCCAACTAAAGATTCGGATGCGGGGCCAGTTGTTATTTTATCAAGCACTGATGATAAAGAGAATTCCACAGTAAATACTGTGCCAATGGCTGGAAAGCTACGTATGGACGGTAGAGCTATCACACATAGAGTAGAAAGCAAGCAAAATCTGTATCGTATCTCATTACTCTATAAGGTTAGTGTGGCAGAGATTAGACAATGGAATGGTCTGAAAGATAACAATGTATTAAGAGATCAAGAATTGATTATTTATAAAAGTAGTGGCGGGAATGAATTCAACAGTATTGAGCCAAGCTCGAACGATGCTAGGATCCACACTGTTCAAACTGGGGAAACCGTATACCATATTGCTGACACTTACAAGATGAAGGTATCAGAGGTTGTAAGAATGAATAACATTAGAGGTTTTTTGATTAAACCTGGACAACGATTAGTCATTAGTAAATAAGAGGAGAGAGAGAATAAAAAGCTGAACGTTTATGAGCTAAAAGACTTATCTCCACCAATAACAGAAATCCCCGAAAATGGCTATTTTCGGGGATTTCTGTTATTGAGCGTTTTTCTTCCGTTTTGCTTCTACTTCTTTTTGCTTCTTCTCTCTTCTAGCTAATTCCTTTGGCCTTTTCTCCATATCAATCGGGTAGGCTAATAAGTCTCTCAACACAACCGAAGCACAAACTCCTCCAAAAGCAGCAGGAATGTATGAAATCGTTCCATAAGCTGATTTCTTGAAGTTAGAACCGTCGGTGAGCATCAAGGAATCATCGTCGTGTTTTTCTAAAGAAAAAACAGCCTTTATACCCGCATGAATACCCTCTTTACGTAAGCGTTTACGCACCAATGAGGCCAAATAACACTGGCGTGTTTCAAAAACATCTGCAACACGAAGTTTAGTCGGGTCAACCTTCCCTCCTGCTCCCATCGAACTAACGATACGCAAGCCTTTCTTATAGGCCGTTGTAAGCAGCGTCAATTTAGGGGTGATAGAATCAATACAGTCCATCACATAGTCGAAATGATTTTCACTTAATATTTTTTCAGCGGCTTCTGGCGAAAGAAACTCCGCAATGGCTGTTAAATTTAGTTCTGGGTTAATAGCTAAAAGGCGTTCTTGCATGATTTCTGCCTTCAATACCCCATGATTAGTCGACAGGGCTGGCAACTGACGATTACGGTTAGAAGGATCAATAACATCGCCATCTACAATCGTCATTTTTCCAACACCCGAACGGGCAATAAATTCTGCTGCAAAAGAACCAACGCCTCCCAAACCCACTACTAACACGTGTGCATTTTGAAGTTTCTCAATCCCTTCGTCTCCCACTAACAATTTGGTTCTTCCAAGCCAAGCTAAATCTGACATAATAAAATAATGATTAATGTGTTGGTAAAATGGGTTTTAAACCCATTAACAAATACACCTCTATTGGTAAAATCTATACCGAACTAATTAATAAATACGCTGTTTAAACTAGATTCAACGGATTGAAATCCGTTGTCCCACATTACACTCTAATGCGGTCTCGTACCTGATAATCGGTGGTTCTGTCTGAATTCATGGTCATCAACTCACCGATGAAGCCTGCAAGGAACAATTGTGTCCCGATGATGATAGCTACTAATGCTAAATAAAACCAGGTATTATCCGTTACATTACGATATGGCAAATGATTGGCAATGTTATAAACCTTATCCGCAATTAACCAAACCGTAACAATTGCCCCAAAGAGGAAAGATAAAATTCCGAATCCTCCAAAAAGGTGCATTGGACGCTTACCATATTTTTGAACAAAGGTAATTGATAGTAAATCCAGTAGCCCATACAAAAAGCGTTCAATACCAAATTTGCTTGTACCATACTTACGAGCTTGATGTTGTACTACTTTTTCGCCGATTCTACTAAATCCATTCCAGTTTGCTTGAACAGGGATATAACGGTGCATTTCACCATATAAGCGAATCGTTTTAATAACTTCTCTTTTGTAGGCTTTCAGTCCACAATTATTATCGTGTAACTTAATTCCTGACATCCACGAGATAGCCGCATTGTATAATTTTGTAGGAATTGTCTTAGAAAGTGGGTCATACCGTTTTTGTTTCCAACCCGACACCAAATCATAATCCTCCTCCATAATCATACGATACAACTCTGGAATTTCCTCTGGACTATCTTGTAAATCAGCATCCATCGTAACAACCACATTTCCCTCAGCTGCTTGAAAACCAACGTGTAAAGCAGCAGACTTTCCATAGTTACGGCTGAATGAAATACCTCTGATAGCGGCGTTGTTTTCGGAAAGTTCCTTGATGACTTTCCAAGATTTATCTTTACTACCATCGTTCACAAAGATAACTTCATACGAAAATTGATTGGCTATCATTACTCGCTCAATCCATGCAGCCAATTCTGGCAACGACTCGTCTTCGTTATACAATGGAACGACAATTGAAATATCTAACATAGTGTTTTCTGAATTTTCTGCTAAAAAATTAAGTAATATGCTCCTAATAAGCACGCAAATGCTTCTGTGTAAGTTTCGTCTTGGTTTTTAATAACGAATTCCTCTTCTTCGAGCATACACTCATCGAACCCAAAGGTCGTAATAATTCTTAATATTTTTGCATCTTTTCGATGTCTGATTACGAATCTTCTTTGCTGATAAAGACCTTTTTTTCGAGCATTCTCTACTAAAAGACTCGATTCGTATTCTGGTAATAGTACAACAAACGTACCAGTAATAGCCATCATTGTCTTTGCAGCATCCAATAATTCGTCAAAAGATAGGGTATCAGTATGCAGTGCCTTATTTTTGGTTTCTTTACTAGACTTTAAATGATTATTGAAAAAAGGAGGATTACTAATCACTAAATCATATTCTTGCAAATGTGCTTTTGCATAGGATTGAATGGCTTGATGAACCACCGTTACCTGATTCGAAAATTTACTATTCCGTACATTGTCATGAGCTTGCTCAAATGCTGCATCATCCAATTCTACCGCCTCAATCTGAGCATAAGAGCGTTGAGCCATCATTAAGGCTAATAAGCCCGTCCCTGTTCCAATATCAACAATTCGCTTTTTTTCTTCTACGGGCAAATACGCTCCGAAAATACAGGCATCCGTAGTAACTTTCATCCCTGCCTTATCTTGTTCTATTTTGAATTGCTTGAATTGAAACACTTTTTTAATTAATGAGTAATGATGAATGTTTAATGCGTAATGGTGTGCTTGCCTAAAATAGTTTATTGGTAACTATTTAATATTAAGTATGAAGCATTATTAAATTGATACTATTTTTCCACGGAGTTCCACAAAGAGCCTCAGAGTTTCACAGAGTTCTTTCTTTGTGTGTCTTTGTGGTTCTCCGTGCAACTCAGTGGTAACAGGCACTACGCCAAAAGA
>JARXAV010000326.1 GCA_029865665.1 Flectobacillus sp.
CGCCATGCCTTCATGGTTTGGCTTGCAGCCACCACGAATGCTTAGTAACAACTGGAAGTTAATTTATGACTCATTTGGAGCAACTATTGTTTTTTCATACTTTCTCTAGTTGTTTTCAAAATACTTATAATCCTCTCTGCGTTTTCCCAGGCACGTAACCAATTTTGCTCTCCTCCCGTATACAGTCAATCGTCGGGCAACACTACGGGCTACGATTTTATCAGCGTGAGAATAGCTTACAAATACTTTTAACGAATCCATTAATCTCTTAAGTTTAGTTTATTGGAAATTTTGAAACTAAAAACTATTATCGGAATGTATGCGAATGAAAAAGCAGACAAAAGCTGCTTTTTCAAATATCTCCCAGTCGAACGACACCCCATAAAAGAAAACACTTGTGCCAACCACCCAAAATTAGGTTCAAGACAATCTTCATCGCATGGCTTGTAGCCACCACGAAGGACATAAATCATTATACCTTTTTCAGCTATCATACACAAGTAAGTAATCTGTCATAATAAAAGTATATTTTTATATCTTCGTCTATGCGTTACATCAAGCTCAATAAAGAAGAAATACAGCAACTCGTATCCATGGAGTTAGCCACGATTAGTCAACCTTTGCGAAATAGGATAAAATGTCTTTTAATGTCGCACAAAGGAGCTAAGGTAAAAGAATTATATCTCTATTTTGACGTTGTTCCCAAAACCATTTACGAATGGTTTGATTTATGGGACAAAGGTGGTTGTATTGGTATTTTACACAAACCTGGCACTGGTCGTAAAGCAAAGCTAAAAGATATTCCATTAGAAGTGATTGAAGCAATTAGTCAAAAAATATCCTCGGAACTTGAATGGAGTAATCGCAGAACTCATTGAGAATTATTCTTTAACCATATCCATTAGAACTTTACATCGGTATATAAAAAAAGTTGAACTTCACATGGCGTAGGGTTCGCAAATCGCTTAAAGCCAAACGAAATCCAGTTGAGTTTGCTTGTAAAAAGGCTGAGGCGGTACGCCGCTCGATAGAACAATTAGAATCCCTTGCAAACCAAGATTATCTTGATGTATTCTATTACGATGAGAGTCATTTTTGCTTAACTCCTTGTGTTCCTTACGCTTGGCAAATTAAGGGTAAAACGATTGAAATACCCACTGCAAGAAGTAAAAATATTAATGTAGCAGGCTTTTTCTCCAAAAAGAATCAGCTCATCCATTACTATTCAGAAGCAAGTATTAATAGCGAAAAACTAACAGAAATATTCAATGATTTTGCCCTTAAAACCACCCAAAAGACAGTCGTCATAATGGATAATGCACCGATTCATAAAAGTAAAATGTTTATCTCAAATATAGAAAAATGGCGTGTAGAGAATGATTTATTTCTGCTCTTCTTGCCAACCTATTCCCCCGAACTTAATCTTATTGAGATTCTGTGGAGAAAGATTAAATACGAGTGGCTAGAATTTAACGCTTATTTGTCATTCGATAGACTCAAAAGAAATCTAAAAACAATACTTGATAACGTAGGCAATAAATTTAACATTCAATTTGTCTAATTACTTATGTTAGTATTATAAGGAAGATTTAATTATATATTTTGGTGTTATATATGTATTTAAGCCGTCCAAAAAATACGTTTTGGTTGTTTGGTCATAACTTATGGTATTTATAAGATCTCTTAAAGTAGAATTATCTTTTATATCTAAATTCCAGAATTTTATATTTTCATGAAAACCAACTGTCAATGCTTTTTTGTTATCATTAGAAATAAATACCTGTACAATTGGTTTCGTATGTCCCTTTAATATATGTTTAATATTTCCTCTATCCCAAATAATGGCTAATTTGTCTTCGCTACCAGTCATTACCAATATATTGTCATTTGAAAAAGTGCTGCTTAGAATATTAGAACTGTGTCCTCCAATTAATGAATATTGAGGAAATAAGTGCCTAGTGTCAGCAACTATGGGGTTTGTACTGTTAAATTGAGAAATGATAAACCGATTGTCATTCCTCGAAAGTGAAAGGTGTTCAACCCCTCTGTTTGTAAGTGTGCGAGGCCCTGTGATACTTTCCAAATTAATAATTTCGGGTTTCTTTGGATTGTGTTTAAAGGAAATAATGAACTCACCTTTCTTAGAAGAAATATATAGGCATCCTTCACCAAATCTGTTGAGGTTTATGTTATCAGATACCACCACTTCATAAATATTATCCTGTGAGTCGTCAGAAAAATATATTTTTCCTGTTATATAATTTTGCAATTTAAGAGTATTAGCACTCCAAATTACAATTGTTGTATCATCTGGACAAAACAATACTTGTAGATGTGAGACAGGAATCGAACTTTTAATTTCCTTTTCTTTTACAAGCTTAGAACCGGTAATAGTATAAATTATAATTCTGTTATTTAAAAATGTAGCCAGCTTTTTTCCATTATTAGAAATTTGTAACAATTCCTCTGAAGTATCTGTGATGAGATTATTTAAGATTGTCGTTTTTCCTGTAATTAAATTTATAGTTTTAAATGGAACAATAGAATCTTTGCTATTAACAATAATCAAATCGTTGCCGCTGCTTATTTTCCAATCACACATTTGTGGGTTGAACCCGTGTTCGATAGTATATGTTCTATGATTTTTTCTTATGTCCCAATCATAAATACTTACAGTTCCATGATAATCTATTACAGCAATATTTTTCCCGTTAGGATAAAGTTTAGCTAATGAGCCTGCTACGCTTTTATAAAAAGGAGCAAAAATATAGGCTTTAAATAGAACTAAATATCCTTCTACTGTTGGGTAAACAGATAGTGCCTGTTTCGCTAAATCAAATCCTTTGGTGGGATCGTTATTCAAAAGGCTGGAAGCTGAACTTACTATAGAATTTGCTTTTGCAATCTTATCAGAAAGAAACCTCAATGAATCGGCAATCTCCTTTTGGGATTTTGCTTGGTCTCTTACGCTCATCGCTTCAGACATTTGTTTTTGGGCGATATTCTTTTGTCTTATTGCAGTATCTCTTTTTTGCTCTGCAACACTTCTTTCCTTAAGTGCAGTGTCAGCATCATTTCTTGCATTTATTGTATAAAATGTTGCTAAAGCTGTAATAGTAAGAATCCCCAAAATGACAGACAATGATATATTTCTAAGTCGCCTACTTCTCTTAGTAAACTGTAATGAATTTGCGATTCTGTCAAGCACATCCTGTTCTGGAGTACCTTTATCTAAGTTTTGCAACGAATCATCTATTAGTGCAAGACCCCAAATTTTTTCCTGCCATATTGCACTCACATTGATAGCACCATTAATGGTAATCGGAATAAGAGGCTTATTTTTGTTGTTTTTCAAAAATAGTTCTATTTCTTGGTCGATTGCTTCAGAACTTTGAGCACAAATGCTGCCGATTAGTACAAACGATGTGGAGTTTTTAACGGCATCTATTATATTTGATGGTAGCTCTTTACCTGGTGTGATGCTTGAGAGTTGATCAATATAACAGTCGAGGTCTTTTTTCATGAAATACTGAGCAATAGCATAAGCATAGTCAAGACTATCCTTTCGGGAATAGGAAATGAATATATCATATCCAAAAATGCTTTTTTTGATGCTGTTTAACAAAGACATAGTGTTATCATCTAATTTGGTTTATCGTTTTTTTGCAAAATTGGCTTTAGTTGTGCTGCGATATTCAACAATATTTCAAATATTAACCTCCTATAGTACTTTTTCGTACGATACAATTGTTATAAGTTTTTCATGTTTAAGACATTGTTGTTCAAAATGATACAGTTAATTATAATAGTATATTTCTAAGGGGTTTATTTTCTTACTTAGAATCATTTTCGTGAATAGGATCAGGATATTTGCGAAGATTAGGAACTCGTACTCCTCCAAGCCTAGGCTAACTGCTGATGAATGTAGAAATAAAAGTTGATGACTTATTTACCACTGAACAGTATTGAGTCCAGCCCAAACTGAAGCACAACATTACTCTAACTGCTGAAACACTGCCCAGCTTTTGCCAATAGCATTGTTGAACTAAACCTGTGGTAGCTTTATTTAGCCCTACGTTTTATCTGTATATAAATTACGAACTTTTTTCGATGATGACAAAAAAGAATTTCGATGAATTGAGAGTGAATAAGATTATTCACCGAGTACCGGTAAAAGACACTGACTTTAAATCACATCTTTATCTTTTCGAACATAACATTTGTATTTTAGGTAAAAATAAAAGCACTTTTCAGAACAACGCTTGCCGTGTTACCTCCATTGCCATTCCTCTGAAGCCCTAAAAAACAAAAAAGCAGGCGAAAACCTGCTCTTCCAAATATCTTCAAGTCGAATGACAACTCCATAAAAGAAATCACTGAGCCCAACCGCTACCAAAAGTTGAGTTCAACATCGCCTTTATGGTTTGGCTGGTAGCCACCACGAATGCTTAATTATTAGCAGCTGCTTTATCGGATTTGTTGAAGCAAGAATGTTGCCTTTCTATTACCAGCGTTAAGTAATCTTACTTGCCACGGTATATTAGCAATTTTTTCAGGCGGGGAGTCTAAATCTATATACAAATATTGAGTTTCTAATTCCTCTTTATCACCCCAAGCAGAATATCTTAAGAAATGAATTTGAAGTTTGGAGGCATTATTCCCGATAGCTGGTGAGTTAAATGATAACTCATATAAGAACCGTTCATCGCCTGAAAATCTCTCAGGAAAAAAATGCTTCTCATCTTCACTCAAGGCAATAGTGTATTGCTGTCCAATATTGCCTTGCAAGCTACCAATTAAATCTACTCTCAGTTTTCTAGCTCCTGCTATAGATTGCTCATACAAAATGCATCGATACTGTCTTAAATCAAAAGGAACAGAATCCATACTCTGCGTTAGTAGTACCAGCTTATTCATATCTTTAATGCAATGTGCCAAGCCAAGTTCATAAAAAACGTTGGGATTTTGGCCAGTTAAGTCTGCAATAATGTATTCAGCACTTGCGATATTCTCAAGTATCGTTTCCAGTATATGAGGCCTTAAAATGTCGTCACCCCTACGACAAGTCAATCTAAGTTCTGAATTTTCTAAAGTTTCTTTAATTACTGTGTAAATCTCATTATATGCTGCAGCGAATGGCATTATAACAAAACATGTTCCCGAAATTACATTAGGGCAATTTTTAAAATAGTGTTTAGGATAAATGTTCATTTTTTTAGATTAAAGATTACATTTCAATAAAAGTAGTTGCTAACTCCTAAATATACGAAAGTTTTGCAGTACTTTTTGTATTGTTTAGGACTTTGCTTAGTTATCGTTGTGTTTTCCTTTTCGTACAATATAGATCTGTATATCACTCATGATTTATCAAAAATAAAAAACAAACCAACGTTAGCAAATTTTATAACCACCTAAAAATCAAAAACTTATTAAACGGTTAAATCCCCTCACTAAATCACCCACAAAGGATTCAAATAGCCCTTAAACCTTAGCACCGAATAATGTAAATGTACTCCAGTCGAGTTTCCTGTACTGCCACAAAAACCTATCGTTTGTCCCTGATAGACGGTGGCATTGAGTTGGGTAGCAAAGCCGTTTAGGTGTCCGTAAACCGTTTCAAAACCTAGTAAGTGTTTTATTTTGATGAAGTTACCTAGCCCTGTTTGGTAGCCTAGTTCAATGACCTGTCCGTCTGCGGTGGTGTAAACAGCTTGGTTATAACGTGCTGCTATGTCGATGCCGTTATGAAACTTCACTTTTCCCTCAATCGGATGCACTCGATTGCCGTAGCTGGAAGTTAATCGAAGCTTGGAAAGCGGATGATAAATCGGAATTTTAAACTCCAATTGCTGCCGAATACCTTGCATCGTGCTGTCAGGGCTATGTTGCCTGAATAAATCCACCAATTCATAGGTACTCATCGACTCCAATACCTGCCCTATATCTTTCCCATTTTGTGAATAAATCTTCGTGTTTATCAGCACTAAAAGCAGGATTATTTTTATGTTTTGCATATATTGCACGTTTTATATTATTTATATATACTTTTATATTTATATTTGTCACAAAAATACGAATTCTATGCTTGTTCTCATCAGTGATTTGCTTTCTGGTTTATTGATTCTCTTTATCACCGTACTACTTAATGGCGATATGGGAACAAAACAGTTTTTCCCTTTGCCATTAGTCGGATTACTCTATCATAGGCAGTTTATCAAAAGCCCATATATGCTACTCTATTTCTACATAGTGCTTACGGTGAGCTTTAAGTTTCTAGTTGCCAATACGCTTACAGGATTAATGCTTTACCTAGTATTACTGGGTTTACAAGTCTTTGTGTTGGTCTTCATTTTCTACACAAAGTATCAGAAGAAGAGCGATTCGTGGCTTTTGTACATCGAGCGAATTACGGATATTTTGAGCCGTTTAAAAACAACCTTTCGCAAACCTGAGTCTAAAACGCCTAGTGAAAATCTCAGCTTATCCGATATTCAGTACCTATTACAGCAACTAATTTTCCCTAGTGTTTTCCTCACAACGAACGCCTATTTAGTAACCAATCTTTTCATCTTTTTAAAAATCATCTAATTCAAATCATGAAAAAGACAATCTTCCTATCCTTTGCAAGCCTTGTGCTGTGCAATGGAATTCAAGCCCAAGCAGCAGTTATTGACCCAAGTAACCTTGCTCAAAACATTTTCCAAGTGATTCAGTCTAAAATTGAATCAAAACTTACGGGTGATGCAAAAGACATTGCCGATTCTCAATTAAAAACAGAAAGCCAAAGTACTGCGGACATTATAGGCATGAACAGCACGGTGAAAACAGCTTTAAATTTAGAAATGGCTGAATTTAACTACGAGAATTCTCCCTCAGCCTTGTATAAAACCTATTACCAAAACTTGGATGTTCGGGGTAAGAATTACAACATTCTCTCGCACTTGCAAGGGGTAAAAGCCTACTACCAGAGTAGCATTCTAGCCATTATCAGTCCTGTTCGGAATGATGCGTACATCAAACGGTTCAATGCTCTAGCCGAAGCAGTAAGCACTACCGATTTATTATATGCTCAGTTCACCAATACGGTTGATAATGGTAGTGGTTCAGCGACCAGTTTAGCTGCC
>JARXAV010000042.1 GCA_029865665.1 Flectobacillus sp.
AGCTTCTGTCAAAATGTTCAAAGGTACTGTTGCTTTACCCGTATCAGGTAAGGTTACTGGTAGTGATGGAGAAACGCTTCCTGGTGTAACGGTTAAAATTAAAGGTACAACCAAAGGTACAATTACAGGTGCAGACGGTTCCTTCAAAATTGATGTTCCAGACGGCAATGCAGTATTAATAGTGTCTTCTACAGGTTATGAAACTCAAGAAGTAAATGTAGGCTCACGTTCGGTTATTAATATTACTTTAGCGAATGACATTAAAGCGTTAGAAGAAGTAGTAGTAGTAGGTTATGGTGAACGTAAGAAATCAGACCTTACGGGTTCAATTGTAAGTGTTGGTTCTAAAGAGTTGAATCAAAGACCAGTTGTCAATGCCATGCAAGGTATGCAAGGTAGAGCAGCAGGTATTGATATTACTTCAAATGAACGCCCTGGGCAGGTTGGTAAAGTCACTATCAGGGGGGTACGTTCATTGACTGCATCTAATGACCCGTTATACGTAGTGGATGGGATTCCGTTAATTTCGGGAGGAATTGACAATCTGAACCCAAATGATATTGAGTCAGTTGACGTATTGAAAGATGCCTCTGCAACAGCCATTTATGGTTCTCGTGGAGCGAATGGTGTAGTTATCATCACGACTAAGAAAGGTAAAAATGGAAAATATACCTTGAGTTTTAACTCTAATTTCACGTCGGAAACACTCAATAACAGTGCAGAGTTGATGAGTGCAAGCGAATATATTGATTATAGAAGATGGGCTTTTTATTATAGATCAACTCCAACACAACAATATCCTCGTGGAGATCAGCCTACTGAAGCCAATGATAAGATTATCTTGAATGGTACCGCAGATTTAGCTGCTTGGGCAAATGTTTCGAAAGGATGGGCAACTGGAACTTGGGATGGTTCTAAAGTGGAAACTACCGATTGGGTTGGTATGGTAACTCAGCCTTCGTTGACTGGTCAGCACACATTAAGTGTAAGTGGTGGGTCTGAAAAATTGAAAGCTTACGCTTCTTTTGGATTCTTGGATAACGAAGGGACTGTAAAAGGGCAAGGATATAAGCGTTATACAGGTAAATTAAGTGTTGATATAAAGGCTACAGACTGGTTTACAATGGGCGGAGTATTAAATACTTCTTACGCTATTACAGAATTTGGTCAATCAGATGCAGTGGGTAATAACATTGCAGGTGGCTTGTATGAAAGTGCAAGAAGAATGTTTAGTTATGCAGTTCCTTATGATTTAAATGGAGTTCGTATTGAATTGCCAGGTAATGATCCATTGGTGAGAACGATTGTTGATGAAGAAAAATATTCACAAGATCAACGTACCAATCTAAGATTATTTGGTAGCTTCTATTCTGAAGTTAATTTTGGAGTATTCACTGACTTCTTGAAAGGCCTTAAATACAGAGCTAATTTCGGACCAGACGTAGCTTTTGAGCGTAGAGGTATTTTCTTAGATAAATTGTCTGTGACAAGAAATGGCTCACACTATGCATCTCTTGCAAAAGAACAATCAACATCTTACACGTTGGATAACATGTTGACCTACAATAGGACAATCAATAAGGGACAATTAGGGGTAACGCTACTTCATACACAGACAGAGTTTGATGTAGAAAACAATAGAATGGCGGCGGATAATATCGCATTCTCAGAGCAAAAATGGAATGCTTTAAATTCTGTACCAGTACTAAGTGCTTATAGTTCTGGTTTAACTCAACGACAATTACGCTCTTATATGGGACGTGTCAATTATGATTATGATAATCGTTTCTTATTGACAGTTTCTGGTCGTTATGATGGTGCTTCTCAGTTAGCAGAGGGTAATAAGTGGGCATTCTTCCCGAGTGCGGCACTTGCCTGGAGATTAAATAACGAGAAGTTCTTGCAAAATCAAACATGGATTGATGCGTTGAAAGTTAGAGCAGGCTATGGTGTTACGGGGAACTCAGCGATTAACCCTTATGCAACATTGGGTGGATTACTTCCGATTTTCTATCCTATAGGATCTAGCTTGACTTCTGGTGTAACAAATAACACTACTTTAGCGAATCAGGATTTAACATGGGAAAAAACGGCACAGTTTAACTACGGTATCGACTTCTCATTCTTTAAGAGAAAAGTGTCTGGTAGTTTAGATTTTTACACGTCACAGACTTCCGATTTATTAATGTTAAGACAGATTCCTTCTGTTACAGGATTTAATAATACTTATGCCAATGTTGGAGAAACAGCCAGCCGTGGTGTTGACTTAACGTTATCAACTTCAACTTTTAAAAGAGGAGATTTCGAATGGACTACCACATTCAATGGTTCTTGGCAAGCAAATGAAATTCTTACCTTATCAAAAGGTAAAGAGGATGAAATTAACAACAGATGGTTCATTGGGCAAAGCCTAGGTGTGATTTATGATTTTGAATCTAACGGTATTTGGAAGGAAGCAGATGGTGCTGAAATGGCAAAGTTTAATGCTAATTTATTAGCAGCAAATGCCTTTGTTGCAGGTAATGTTAGACCAAAGGATTTAAATGGTGACTACAAGCTTGACGCTAATAATGACCGTAAGGTATTAGGAAGTACAATTCCAAAGTTCATAGTTGGTTTAACAAACAGTTTCGATTACAAAGGATTCTCAGTATCAGTAATGTTATATGGCCGTTTGAGCTATTTGTATAACACTGGTGGTGAGGCACTTAATGGTCGTGGTATGCAACGAGTTGTAAGTTATTATACTCCTAATAATACGAATTCTGATTATCAACGTCCATTCCGTTCAGACGGTGCTGGGGATAACTATTCTCCGATTTTAGGATATAAAGATGGTTCATTTATCAAGGTGAGAAACGTATCCTTAGGATACAACATTCCAGAGAAATTCTCTAAAAGTATTGGCTTAAGTAATGCAAAACTTATCTTCCAAGCACAAAATTTAGGAATGGTCTATAATAATATCTCTTGGATAGATATGGATACTCAAAGTTCAGCTTGGAACAGAGGCTATACATTTGGTATAAATCTTGATTTTTAATTTTTAAAGACTTTCAACATGAATCGAAATAAATTTAGTTATATTAAGACAGGATTTTTTACTTTTGCTCTTTTCGCAGGTATGTCTTGTCAGAGTGATTTCCTAACGGAGGAATTAACAACTCAACGTGCAAATGCTTTTTTTAATACAGAGGAAGGGATTCAATCAGCGGTAATTGGAGCCTACAATCAGGTATTTGCTGTACCGTTTGGTGGAGAGGCTCAGTTTGCTACAACTAATTATGGAACCGATGAGTTTCATGTAGGTGGTGACGGTTCTAATGGTCCTTGGAATAATTATGATGGTGGATTTAGATCTATCGTTTCTACTGTTACTACTAATACAGTTCCGGCAGAGCGTGCTTGGGATATGTATTACGTAGGTATTGGTCTTACTAATCAGATTATCCAATCTGCTTTAGAAAGTACTTCTAAAAGTGATGCCATCAAGAAAGTCGCTTTAGGTGAAGGTTATTTTATGCGTGGGTATAATTACTTGAAATTGGTAAGACAATATGGAGCTGTACCGCTTAAAACATCTGTAAGTACAACAGTTGAATTGGAGTTTACTCGTGAGTCACCAGAAAAGGTATATGCTCAAGTGATTGATGATTTGACAAAAGCATACGAATTGTTGAACAATTCGTCAATTTTGCCAACAAAGATTACGAAAGATGCTGCGGCTCATTTTTTAGCAAAAGCATACTTGTCTAGAGCAAGTGAAATCAATGATTCTTGGAACTCTGCTACAAAAGCGGCAGATTTAGCAAAAGTAGTGTCTCTGTCAGATGAAGTAATTACAAGACATCAGTTAGCTGCAAATTATGCTAATTTATGGGCTTGGGACAAACCTGATGCTGCAAGCGAAACGTTACCTGAACTAATCTTATCAGCACAGTTTTCTAGTAATCTGTCGGCAACGACTTCTAATCAACAGCACTTGTATTTTGCAGGTCGTTATGATGATTTACCATTCATGCAACGTGATTTATCTGGAATGAGACCCTTTAGTCGTTTAGCTCCTACATATTTCACGTATAACGTCTATGATCAAGTAAATGATTCAAGATTTTGGAAAAGTTTCAGAACAAAATCAAGAGTTAATAGAGGTAGCGGAAAATATGTAAATGGTGATTTAGGTGTAATGTACATTATTAATAGTCCAACGGATACACGTTTTACAAAAACAAGGTATTTGGATGAAATTACGTATAGCAAAACGAACAAGACAATTCCTTCTGTTTACGTGGCACATTCATCAGCATCTACCAATTTACTAGGGGATGTTAGATTTCCGTCATTGAGTAAATATTTTGATGGTTCTCGTCCTAGTTTTAATGAAGTAAAAGGTTTTAGAGACGTTGTTTTAGCACGATCTGGAGAGACTTACCTAATGGCTGCTGAAGCTAAGGTTCGTTTGGCAAAATCAGGACAAGGTTCATACGATGACGCATTGCCTTATATCAACGCACTACGTAGAAGAGCTGCATTTAAAGCTGGTGAAGATAGAGCGGCATATACTGATGGTGCAGCAGCATTTGTAACATCTGCGGCTTCGCTTCCAAATAACAACTCTTACATCGCTGAGAACTCCTATTACGAATCGAATAATATTCCAGTTTCGACAGGAGCAACTAGCTTGGATATTACCAGTTCTGCAAATCTTCCAGCAGCAGACTTAGAAGTTATAAAAACATTGGGTTATACGTCTACGTATGATAAAATGTTATGCTTAGTGTTGAATGAAAGAACGAGAGAACTATGTGGTGAATTCCACCGTTGGGAAGATTTAGCTCGTACTAAAACACTTGTTGGTAGAGCTATTGCCTATAACCCTGGTGCTCGTCCAAATATTAAGGAATTCCACTTATTGAGACCAATTCCTCAAACGTTCCTTGATGGTATTACTGTTAAAGGTGTAAATCCGACATCTGCAGAAAAACAAGCAATGCAAAACCCAGGTTATTAATATTATTTTTGTCTAACAGGATGGTGTATGACGCATTAGTCGTCGTAAATATGAAAATTTGCACAATCATTTTAATAAAACTCATACCTGTAAGACTTTTTATCAAAATTTTGTTTTAGTGGATATTGATTGATTGTGCTTACAAAGAGGTTGTTATTTATGACAACCTCTTTGTTTTTTTATAGGCCTTCATCAAAGAATGTGCGTACTTGTAATATTCATAAATAGATAAAAAATAATTCCATGATGTATTCTTTCGTAAAAGGTATTGCCCTTTCGCTGTGTTGCACGAGCGTATTAATGGCTCAAACGCTCACATCTTTTAAGTTTGATTTCGGAACAGGGAAAGTGGCCAAAGGTTATACGCAAGTGTTACCCACCGACACTTATACCAAACAACGAGGTTTTGGATTTATGCATGAATCTAAACCTGTTAGTGTATCAAGAAAAGGAGGAAATGTTTTGGCTTGCGACTATGTGACAGGGGATAAGCCGTTCTTTTTTACGGTTGATATTCCTGAAGGGAATTACGATGTAAAAGTGACGCTTGGAGATTCGGAAGGAACATCTTCTACGACAATTAAGGTAGAAAACCGTCGTTTAATGTTGGAGCAATTCGTTACTAAACAGGGTGAAATAGCGAACCAAGCTTTTACATTGAATGTCCGTACTCCCAAAATCTCAGACAAAGAACAGGTGCATTTAAAACCTCGTGAACTCAATTATTTACATTGGGATAATCAACTAACTTTTGAATTTAATGGTGCTGCTCCTAAAATTTGTGGTCTTGAAATTACGAAAAATGAGGAGGCTGTCACGGTCTTTTTAGGAGGTAATTCAACCGTAGTGGATCAGGCTATTGAACCTTATGCCGCTTGGGGACAGATGATACCTCGTTTTTTTGAGGCAAAAAAAGTATCGGTTGCTAATTATGCTGAATCAGGCGAAACAATAAAAAGTTTTACTCAGGCTAAACGTTTAGATAAGGTAATGAGTCTAATGAAAAAAGGAGATTATTTCTTTATCGAATTTGCTCATAATGACCAAAAGAAGGGAAGCGGTTTGGATGCTAACACGACTTATAAAGAATATATCAAAGACTTTATTCATAAAACACAGGCAAAAGGAGGGATTCCCGTGTTGGTGACTTCAATGCACCGTAGAAGTTTTGATTCAACTGGACACATTGTAAATACGTTGGCGGGTTTCCCTGCGGCTATGCGTCAGGTAGCTCAAGAGGAAAATGTGGCACTGATTGACTTAAATGCCATGAGTAAAACCTTATGGGAAGCAATGGGTGCAAAGGAATCCATGAAGGCTTTTGTTCACTATCCTGCTAATACCTTTCCAAATCAGGATAAAGAACTTCACGATGATACGCACTTTAGCAATTATGGAGCATACCAATTGGCAAAGTGTATCGTAGAAGGAATTAAGGCAAGTAAATTACCCTTGGCAAGCTATTTAAAGAAGGATTTGACTCCTTTTAATCCTGAAAAACCTGATGCTGTTTCAAGTTTTTCGCTTCCGAATAGCCCCTTAGTAAGTCCGATTAAACCCGATGGAAACTAGATTTTTTCATTAATTGCGAACGTTATCTTTCATAATTAGCGAATAATTAATAGCTTAATTTCAAAATTTAGCATCCATAATTCAACATTATTACTCGCCAATTGGTTTGACTCTTGTTGCTAAGTTAAACAATCAATTATGTAAAAAGCATGGATCAAATGCTTAAAAAATGTGTAAAATGATGAAAAAATTAAGTACAATCGTGTTGCTATTGGCAGGACTTACCGCCAATGCTCAGGAGGCTGTTTCGGATATTAAGCTACAAAAAGTAGTCATAAACGATGAGCTGAGCCTGCCTACTGCTATGGCAGAACCAAATGACCATTCGGGGAGATTTTTTATCTGCGAACAAGAAGGACGTATTAGAGTATTGAAAAATGGAAAACTAGAACCTCAAGTGTTCTTGGACGTTTCTAAAAAGGTCGTAAAAAAGAAAGGATACGAAGAGCGTGGACTTTTGGGGTTAGCATTTCACCCAGAATTTGCCAAAAATAGAAAGTTCTATGTCTTCTGTAGTATTCCTGTAGCACAACCTATTAAAGGACAATTAGATCACAAAAGTGTTGTCTATGAATACCTTGCTCCGAAGAAAGCCTCAGAAACGATTGATCCAGAAAGTGGCAAAGTCGTAATTGAAGTAGATGAACCGCAGTCGAACCATAATGGGGGCGATGTAAAGTTTGGTCCAGATGGATACCTATACGTTTCTTTAGGTGACGGTGGAGGACAAAATGACAAGCATGGTACGTATGGCAATGCTCAGAATATGAACAGCTTGTTAGGGAAAATCCTTCGTCTTGATGTAAATAAATTGCCTTACAGCATTCCTACGGATAACCCTTTTGTCAATAAAGTAAATACTCGTCCTGAGATTTATGCGTATGGCTTCCGTAATCCATGGAGAATTAGTTTCGATAAAAAAACAGGTCAATTATTTACAGGGGACGTTGGTCAGGATAATTACGAAGAAGTAGATATTGTAACCAAAGGTGGTAATTATGGATGGAGAGTAAGAGAAGGCTTACACCCTAAGTTTGAAACCGATCCAGACCCTAAAAATTGGATTGACCCAATCAATGAGTACCCGCATCCAGATGGTTTGAGCATAACGGGTGGTTTTGTATATCGTGGAAACGAGATTCCTGCATTACAAGGAAAATATGTTTTTGCAGACTGGACAGGGCCGATTTGGGCGTTGACAAATACTGGAAAACCTCAGTGGAATACCGAGAAATTATCCATTTCTGAGTATGCGGGAACCATGCACATTTATAGCTTTGGCGAAGATTTAGCAGGAGAAATCTATATGCTAACGGTTAATTTAGATACTAAAAAAGGAGTACTGTATAAATTAGCTGCTTCAAAATAATGAACGATAATACTTGTAATAATAAGGTTGAACGGTATGGATACCGTTCAATTTTCTTACTTAGTTTGTTCATAACTTTTGGTTCTTTAGGACAACAAATTGAACACCTCAACAGAGGAATTGTTGCTTTTAACCAAGGAAAAGGACAAGCTTTTGTAAGCTGGCGTTTGTTAGGGACAGAACCTAAAGAGACGGCTTTTAATGTATATAAAACGGCAAAAAATCAGACGGTAAAGCTGAATGCACAGCCACTTGTTAAAGGAACTAATTTTATTGATGTAGACTACGATTCAACCGTAGCAACGAGTTACACGGTTAAAGTGGTGTTAAAAGGTGTCGAAGATCAATCGAAAGAATCGTATTTATTACCTGCTAATGAGCCAAATCGTCAATACCTTTCCATTCCACTTCAGACAATAGCAGGTTATACGCCTAATGATGCCTCTGTGGGTGATTTAGATGGCGATGGTACGTACGAAATCATTTTGCATCAAACGGGAATTGCTAGAGATAACTCTCAAAAAGGGTTTACCAGTGAGCCTATTTTTGAAGCGTATAGACTAGATGGTACATTACTTTGGCGTATTAATTTAGGCAAAAATATCCGTGATGGCGCTCACTATACCCAATTTATGGTCTATGATTTAGACGGTGATGGAAAGGCGGAATTTGCCTGTAAAACGGCCGATGGTACAGTGGACGGAAAGGGAAAAGTAATTGGCGATGCCAATGCAGACTATCGTAATAAAGATGGACGAATATTAGATGGCCCTGAGTTTTTTACGATTTTTGACGGACTAACAGGAGCTGCTTT
>JARXAV010000057.1 GCA_029865665.1 Flectobacillus sp.
AACTCGTTTACCGTCACGACAGGTTCTGTTCGTAATTGAAAAAAAGGAAACTCTTTATCTATCTCTACTTTGAGTGGATGTTTCAAAAATATTTCAGGCTGAAAGTGACAGTAAAATCCTGTGGCATCTTCGCTAATACACTCTACTGAGGTAATTTGTTGAGAAGGCAGAAAAAAGAATTGTCCTGCCTTTATTTCATAACGACTCAGTCCTTTGGTACGGATAGCTAGCCCAGTTTTAAGGTAGAAAAAAACGTAAACCGAACGACGATGCGGAGCCAAAGGCAGTGACAAATGCGTTTTATACCGCTCCACACGCTCGATGTGAAAGCGACTATAAAAACCATACACCGTTGGTCTCCAACTTGGAATAAAAAAGTGTTCATCGAATTGAAAAGGACTAAGATTTAGTACTTTTTCAGATTTCTTTTTTGTCATTTCCTCGGTAATTCATGTTAATTACGTTATTACTTTGTTCCCATTCGTATGGCTCCATCCAAGCGAATGACCTCACCATTTAGCATGGGGTTTTCGACGATATGCTTTACCAAGGAAGCATATTCTGTAGCTTTCCCAAAACGAGAAGGAAAAGGAATTTGCTTACTCAGCGATTCTTGTGCTTCGGCTGATAAATTGGCCAATAATGGGGTTTCAAAAATCCCTGGGGCAATGGTCATTACCCGAATTCCCATGCGAGCAAACTCTCTAGCAATGGGCAGGGTCATGGATACAATACCGCCTTTTGAAGCCGCATAAGCTGCTTGCCCTAGTTGACCGTCAAAAGCAGCCACCGAAGCGGTATTAATTACGATGCCTCGTTCGCCATTTTCATCAGGGGAGTTATGTTGCATGACATTCGCTACCAAACGAATCACGTTAAACGTTCCGACTAAATTAATGCTCACTACCTTGTTGAAGAAGTCCAACGAATGAGGACCATTTTTACCTACGACCCGTTGAGCAGGCCCCACTCCCGCACAATTGGCAACTCCGTGCAAGCCACCAAACGTCGCTAAACCCTTATCTACAGCATTTTGAATTTGCTCTTCGTTTGCCACATCGGCTTTTACGAAAAGGGAATTTTCTCCCAACTGCATAACTGCCTGTTGCCCTGCTTCTTCGTTTATATCAACAATTACGGTATTTGCTCCGTGTTCAATCAACAATTGAGCCGTTGCCAGTCCTAAACCAGAAGCACCTCCCGTGATTAAAAAAGTTTTACCTTGAATATTCATTTTATGAAATGATGAGTTTGGGTATTTTGAATGTTGGATTCAGATTCAACCCTGACAACGGCTTTTTAGCCCTGTAAGTGGTTGAATCTAAATCTAGTTGTGCCTTAGTAACGGTTTAAAAAACATTAACGACTGCGAAACGAGTTAAAACTCGTTTACCCGTTGACCCTAGGTATACAATTGCTCTACTAAAGTCGCACGGTGTTTCAAAACTGCTCGCTGGTTCAACGAACCTTTATCGGTTATTTCTCCTAAATCAATTGAAGGAGGCTCAATCGCAACCACTGCTTTGGCAATTCGAGTAGCACTTCCTGTGGCTGATTCACCCAAGGTTTTTAATAATTGTTCCACAAATTCTTGAATGATTTCGTGTAAAAAAGCCTCCTCATTGTTTGTCTCAGGCGATAGATTTGCCTTCTTTTTACACGCTTCTGGATTCATAAAGAGAATTGCCCCAATGTATTCACGGTCAAGCCCAGCAATCACAACATCTTGCACAATGGGCGAACCTGCTGCCAAGACTTTTGCTTTCAGAATTCCCACATTGACCCATGTGCCTGTGGATAATTTAAAATCTTCGGCAATTCTTCCATCAAAGACCAAGCCTTTATCCGGATTTTCTTCGTCCAAAAATCGAACCGCATCTCCTGTTCTGTAATACCCTTCTTCGTCGAAAGCCTTTTGAGTTGCTTCCTCATTTCTCCAATATCCTTTGGTCACGTTGGGAGCTTTGTAACGAATTTCTAACTTATCGCCATCGGGAACTAGTTTTACGTCCATTCCTGCAACAGGTACGCCTAACAAACCCGAAAAAGAACCTTCCCAATTGGCAAAAAGAGCAGAAGGTCCCGATTCTGTACAACCTAAACCTGTGATAATAGGCACATTACGCCCAATCGTTTCCATGGCTAGTTCTTCTAAGCGATTCCATATCGGTTGAGCTAAACTAGCTCCTGCATAGAAAAACATAGTTAAGTTTTTGAAGAAGGTTTCTCTTAAAGCAGGTTCTTTTTCTAAATAAGACACCAACATTTCAAAACCTTTGGGTACGTTAAAATAAGCCGTTGGAGAAATTTCTCGGAGGTTTTGCACCGTCACTTCAATGCCTTTAGAAGTAGGTTTTCCGTCGTCGATATAAAAAGTACCTCCATTATAAAGCACTAAGCCAATGTTATGATTTCCTCCGAAGGTATGATTCCACGGCAACCAATCCACAAAAACAGGCGGTGTACTTGCCATGAATGGAAAAGCCTGCGTAATTTGCTGTAAATTAACGCACCACATCCGATGAGTATTGATAACCCCTTTTGGTAAGCCTGTTGACCCAGAGGTAAACAAAATTTTGGCTATCGTTTCACCCGTAACTGCTTGGTGAGCAAGGGTTACTTTATCTGTTGGTTCAGTCGCTAACAAGGCATCAAAAGAATGGTCAAACGTTCCTTCTACCGTAATAATGATAGCCTCTGGATAAAGCGACTTAGTGAACGTTAACGCCTTTGCGTACTGACGAGCATCCTGAGCAAAAATGACTTTTGGAGTCATTAAATCCAAACAATGTTTGAGTTTGCCAAAATCATCCGACACCAACGAATACGGCGAAGAAATGGGCGTATAAGGAATACCAATATGCAAAGCAGCCAAGGATAACAAGGCGTGTTCAAGGCTATTTTCTGAAAGAATGGCAATACTCTCTCCTACTTCAAAGCCAATGTTCAACAATGCTTGAGCAATGGATTCTACTTGCTGTAAGGTTGTTCCATAAGAAAGCTCTTGCCAATTCCCCTGCGTATCTCTTCTAGCAAGAAACGTTTTATCAGCCTGTTTGTCAGCCCAATAGCTTAGTCTATCCGTTATTCGCTCAGGATATTCGGCTAACGCTTCTTTATTTTTAACATGGATACTTCCATTAGGCAGTACGCTTTTTAGCGTAGCTGTTGGGCCAAATGTGCTGTTCGTGTGCATGGTTTCTGTCCTATTCATTGACCAACTTTCTTTGCTTTTCCTTCCAAAAACTCATTGAGTGCTTTCTTTGCTTCTGGAGCATCTTGTGCGATGGCGGCAGTTAAGCTTTCCATTAACAAACCTTGCTCTTGTGGAGCATCCACAATACGAGGCAACACGTGCATAAGCGCATAATTTGTCATCGGAGCATTACTCGCAATGCGTTTAGCCAATTCAAGAGCCTTCGTAACCCCTTCATTTTCTTCTACCAAATACTGAGCAAAACCTACTCGTTCGCCCTCTTCGGCATAATAGACTCTACCCGTCATCATCATATCGGTCATACGAGCCATGCCAATCAATTTAGGTAAACGCACCGACGCACCACCACCTACGAAAATACCTCGTTGTCCTTCGGGAAGGGCATAAAACGTACTTTTTTCGGCTACTCGGATATGACAAGCCGAAGCCAACTCCAACCCTCCACCTACACAAGCTCCATGCAAAACAGCAATCACGGGAATTTTTCCAAACTGTACTTTATCTAAGGCTTTATGCCACATACGAGAATGATGAAGTCCTTCTACCGCATTGCGTTCTCTCAAAGCAGAAAGATCTAGTCCTGCACTAAAATGCTGTCCTTCGCCATAAATAATAGCACATTTAACTTCTGGAGAAGGATTGGTAAAAATGGCTTCGATGGCCAAAACCAATTCGTCGTTCAGAGCGTTTCGTTTTTCGGGACGATTTAATTTTACCAATAAAAATTGGTCTTGAATACTTGTTTCAATTAAGTTCGACATACCTATTGTTGTTGTTTTTCGATGACCTCACGATAAGGTTTTAGGGCTAAAAATGTAAGAAGAAACGTAAATAAACCTCCTATGAGATAGAGCATTACGATAGAATAACGAATCATGGATTCATCCTTAAATACATAATCCGTAAACAAGGCTACAATCGTAGGCCCTAGCCCGATACCAATAAGATTTAGGAAGAATAAAAAGATAGAAGAAGCCAAGGCTCTTACCTGATTAGGCATAATTTCTTGGATGGCAGCCGTAACCGCTCCAAATGGGGCAGACAATACAAAACTTGGTACAAAGACGGCTAATAAAGCCCATTCTGCTTTAGGTAACAAAGGCAATCCAGCCGATAAGATACAAATAATACCTGCCCAAACGCCAATCCGTAAACGCCCGTCGGTCACTCCTTTTTTTACCAAACGGTCTGCATACCAACCTCCAAAAAGCACGCCCGATACCGAAGAACATACCAACACGCAGCCATAGAAAAAGCCCGCTCTGGGCGTTTCCCAGCCATAGGTTCGGCTCACAAAAGTCGGAATCCACGCATTGCAACCGTAGTTGACCAAGGCTGTAGCTGCCGAAGCAAAACACATTAATAAATACGCTTTGGGATATTTAAAAATAATTTGTACCGATTCACGGAGCGTTAGTTTAACGTCTTCACCATCTTTTTGTAGGGTATTGGTTCTACTCGGTTCTTTGATGGTAAATAGTAGGAGAGCTACCAACAAACCTGGTAAACCCACGTATAAGAAAATTAATTGCCACGGGAAAATTTCTCCAAAAAACGGAACGGTCACCATGCCTTCTGTTGGCAATTTTGCAACGATACCTGCCCCAATTAGAATAGCTAAACCTGACCCTAGAAAAACCCCTAAAGAGAAAACACTCATTGCTGTTGCCAAGCGTTTTTTGGGAAACAAATCAGCAATCATCGAATAAGCAGAAGGCGATAACGTGGATTCTCCCACTCCTACGCCCATTCTTGCTAAAAAGAATTGTCCGTAATTGACCACTCCCGCACACAGACCAGTCATCACCGACCAAATAGAGATTCCGATAATAATGATATTTCTTCTATTTTTTCGGTCTGCCAAACGACCAATCATAGCTCCAAAAAGGGTATAAAATAAGGCAAAACTTAAACCCATCAACAAACTCATTTGGGTATCGCTCAAATGTAAATCCCGCTTAATGGGCTTTACCAACAAGCTAAGTACTTGCCTATCTATGAAGGACGAAATATTGGCGAGCGTCAGAATAAAGACTGCATACCATGCCTTGTACATGTTATTTTTCATCAGGAAATTTAGCTAGGAGATTATCAAGGGTTTAAATAATAACAAATTTCAATGATTTTTTAGTACTAAACATAGGTAATTTAATCCTAAAAATAGGCAATATCAATCATTTGTTGTTTTTTAAAGAAAATATTTACCTTATTTACTACTCCTTGCTATTTCCTTGAAACACAAAAAGGGGCTTCGCCTTTTACGACGAAGCCCCTTTTTGTATTGATAAATCAATTACTAAAACAAATATCCTCCTTTTTCAATCGCTGCGTCTGCAAGTCTTCTACGAGCATCTTTCAAATTCAGTGGCTCTATTTTAGTAAAGCGTTTCAAGCCCATTAACATCACTCGCAATTCGTCTCCTTCGGCAAAAGCCATAATCGCTTCCCGACCTGCATTGTTTGTTTTGTTAACGGCTCCATGCAAATAAACCATAGCGGCATCTTGTTGTAAACTACATGCCTCAGCCCCACGCATTCCAATCAGTTTTTCAACACGCAACAAGGTCGTTTCGGCAATGTAGGTTTCGATTAACATATCTGCCAAATTCATAATTAACTCTTGTTCCTTTTCAAAAGCTGTCATGTATTTTTGAAGTGCCGCCCCTGCTATCATCAAGATTGCCTTCTTCATATTTTTAACTACCTTTTTCTCTTTTACCAAAATTCCATCTTCTTCCTCTACCCCAAAATCAGGAATCGCCATAATTTCTTTACCTACTGCCATTGCTGCGGGCATTAGATTCAACTCTCCTTTCATCGCTCTTTTCACGATAGTACCAACCGAGAGTAAACGGTTGATTTCGTTAGTACCTTCAAAAATACGGTTGATTCTTGAATCACGGTAGGCTCTATCCATCGGTGCTTCTGCCGAAAAGCCCATACCTCCATAAATTTGAACTCCTTCATCCACCACATAATCCAAAACCTCCGAACCATGAACTTTCATAATGGCACATTCAATGGCAAATTGCTCAACTGCTTTTAACTTTGCCTGTGCAGAATCCATTCCAGAAGCCAATAAATCGACTGTTGCATCGTCGATATTTTGTCCTGCTCGATAACAAGCTGAT
>JARXAV010000078.1 GCA_029865665.1 Flectobacillus sp.
TTGATAAAGATACAAAAATTAGCACAAAAGCAATGAATGTGATTTCAGAAAAAATACAAAAATTATTATACGGTCAACCTTTCCGATTATAATCTAAAAATACCTTTTTATAATACTATATTGTCTTTAAAAGATTTATAATACTAGCTTTATCTACGAGGTTCATCAGAAGTCAAATGCTTCACTATAAGTCCTCTAAGACTCTTGGTTTTCTCATTTTCCTATATGAAACCTCTAAATCATTTATTCTGATTTCTTAGCATCTATTCGAACGCAATACTATAAACGTAAAAGACTAAATTTTCTTGGAATAGTATCTTTTTAGGCAGAAAGGGAAAGAGGCAGAGTGGCAAAAAGGCAAGGAGAGTTTTGAGGTAGGGAGGTAGAGAGGAAAAGAAGGTTTTGAGGCAGGGAGAGTTTTGAGGTATGAGGGCAGGGAGAAAAAGAGAGTTCTGAGGTAGGGAGGCACACAGGTAGGGAGACAGAAAGGAAAAGAGTTGGAAAAAATATCAATTCTTCTGGGCTAGAACTTTGTAAACTTGATTTACTCCTACCTCTCCGCCTAAAAACTCGTTGCCTTGTAGCCTAATTGCCTCCAAAAACACTCGTTACCTCTCTACCTCCCCCAAAAACCGTTGCCTCGACGATAGGGCGTTACCCTATCTTATCCGATGTCGCCCTTTCAAGGCTAGAACTTCGCATCCCTTTTTTACTCTCTACCTACGTACCTTATTGCCAAGTTACCTCCAAAAACACTCATTCAAACACTCATTCCTTCGTGCCTCTTTGCCTACGTGCCTCGCTGCCTTTTTCACTCGTTGCCTCTCTGCCTCGTTGCCTACCTGCCTCTGTGCCTCAAAAACTCATCGCCTTCACCAAACTATCCTTCCAATAAGGTACCGAAATACCAAAGGTGGTTTTGATTTTTGTTTTATCCATCACCGAATATGCTGGTCTGGCTGCTTTGGTCGGGTACTCGCTAGTTTTTAGAGCTTTTACTCGCACCTCGATTTTTCCTAATTCAAAAATAGCTTGTGCAAAATCATACCAAGATACCGCTCCTTCATTACTGTAATGATAGATACCATACGCCTGTTTCTCGGAAGCAATGATGTCTAACAAAGCTCCAGCCAAATCAACCGCATACGTCGGAGTACCAACCTGATCGACAATAATGCCTAGTTCCTCTCGCTCAGTTCCCAAACGAACCATCGTTTTCATAAAATTATTGGCAAATTCAGAATATAACCAACTGGTACGAACGATATAATGAGCCGATAAAATTCGAGCTACCTCTTGTTCGCCTTCCAATTTTGTTAACCCATAAATACCAATCGGTTCTGCGGGCATGGTTTCATCTAACATACCTGGTGCATTGCCTTCAAAAACAAAATCCGTAGAAACTTGTAGCATCGTTGCTCCAAATTGCACGCATAACTCGGCAATATTGGCCGCTCCATCTTTATTTATCAAACGAGCCAAAGCCACTTCGTCCTCTGCTTTATCTACTGCCGTATAGGCAGCACAGTTAATTACATAAGTGGGTTTAGTTTCTTCAAACAAAGCTGTCAACACCGCTTTATCCAAGATATTCCCTTTGATTTCGTCTGCAAAGACAATTGCAGAAATGCTTCTTTCTGAAGCTACTTTTTGTAAACTCTGACCTAATTGGCCTGTTCCTCCTAGTACTAGTATCATAATGTAAAAAAAAGCCCCCTAACTCATCCCAGAAATAGCCCCCTGCCCCCCAGAGGGGGAATTGGTTGGCGAGTATAACATACACATTTCATCTAAAACAAATCAAGAACTTTGTTAAAAGTTTTTTTTGAAGCAAAGATAGGCATTTTTTAGATGTTGGATGTTGGATTTTGAATGTCAGAACTCGCACCTCACAATTCACCCTGCTCTACTACCTCATACCTACTTCCTTATACCTAAAATTTGGATGTTGAATTTTGAATGTTAGATTTTGAATGTCAGAACTCGCACCTAACACCCCACAACTCAATACCTCACACCTACTACCTCATACCTAAAACCTTGTAACTAAAAAAAGAACGCACCCAGGGTAAAACCCCAAATGCGTTCTTTTTTTCTATAACTCTGCACGCTAAACTCCTTAACTCTAAACTTTACTAAACACTTTCATATCTGCCTGCATCATATCTTCCACTAAGCCTTTCAAGTCATATTTTGGTTCCCAACCTAATTTTGTTTTCGATTTAGTAGGGTCACCAATCAATAATTCTACCTCTGTCGGACGGAAATAACGTGGGTCAACCGCTACTACTTCTTTACCGATTGGTAATTGGTACAAAGGATTAGAACAAGAAGCAACTACTCCAATTTCCTCCACTCCTTCTCCAGAGAACGTAACTTCAATACCTAACTCAGCAAAAGCCATGCGAACAAACTCACGTACACGAGTAGTCACACCTGTTGCAATCACAAAGTCTTCGGCTGTTTCTTGTTGTAAAATCAACCACATCGCTTCTACATAATCTTTGGCGTGGCCCCAGTCACGTTCAGCGTTTAGATTTCCTAAATATAATTTTTCTTGCTGTCCTAAAGCAATCTGACAAGCAGCACGAGTAATTTTACGAGTTACAAACGTCTCTCCTCTCAATGGCGACTCGTGGTTAAACAAAATCCCGTTACACGCATACATGTTATATGCCTCACGATAGTTAACCGTAATCCAATACCCGTATAATTTAGCTACTGCATACGGAGAACGTGGATAGAATGGCGTTGTCTCCGACTGTGGAACTGCCTGTACTAAACCGTATAATTCTGAAGTGGAAGCTTGATAAATACGAGTTTTTTCCGTTAAGCCCAATAAACGAACGGCTTCCAAGATACGTAAAGTACCAATACCATCCACTTGTGCGGTATATTCAGGTTCGTCGAAAGACACTTTTACGTGCGACATCGCTCCTAAGTTATAAATCTCGTCGGGCTGCACCTCTTGGATAATACGGATGATGTTAGTCGAGTCCGACAAATCTCCGTAGTGTAACTTAAAACGTACGCCTTCTTCGTGTACATCTTCGTATAAATGATCAATACGTTGCGTGTTCAATAACGAACTACGACGTTTGATACCATGTACTTCGTATCCTTTTGATAACAATAGTTCCGCCAAGTATGCTCCATCTTGACCCGTAATACCTGTGATTAACGCTTTCTTCATAATTAATTTATTTTGTATATTTTATGGTAAGTACCCCGACATATTTAACTACATAGAAAACAGATTTTATGCGATTATGAAAATAAATATGTCTTAATACTTAATTAAAAGACTATTAGCTATTAAGTACTAGGACGAAGTTATATACCTCATACCTATTTCCTTATACCTACTTTTTCAAAAAATCCTCATAAGCCAACTTTATCCCCTCTTTCAATTCAATCGTATGTTTCCAACCAGCTGCGTGCAATTTAGATACATCCATCAATTTCCGAGGTGTACCATCTGGTTTACTCGTATCCCAAACCAAATCGCCTTCAAAACCTACGATTTCTCGTACCGTTTCAGCTAATTCTTTGATGGTTACGTCCACACCTGTACCTACGTTGACCAATTCGGCTTCGTTATAATTTTCCATCAGGTACATACACGCCTCCGCCAAATCGTCGGCGTATAAAAACTCTCTCATGGGCGAACCCGTTCCCCACAATACAACCTCCGTTTTTCCAGTTGTTTTTGCCTCGTGAAATTTACGAATCATGGCAGGTAACACGTGTGAGTTTTGTAAATCGTAATTGTCATTAGGGCCATACAAATTGGTAGGCATTGCCGAAATAAAATTACATCCGTACTGACTGCGATAAGCCTCGCATAACTTAATGCCTGCGATTTTGGCAATCGCATAAGGCTCATTGGTAGGTTCTAAATAACCGCTCAACAAATAGTCTTCTTTCAGCGGTTGAGGAGCTAATTTGGGATAAATACAAGATGAACCTAAAAATAATAATTTCTGAACCCCTTGCAAATAAGACTGGTGAATAATATTGTTCTGAATGGCTAAATTCTCATAGAGGAAATCTGCTCGGTAGGTATTATTAGCGACAATCCCTCCCACTTTTGCAGCTGCCAAAAAAACGTAGGCTGGTTTTTCGGCCTCAAAGAAAGCCTCTACTGCCGCCTGATTACGTAAATCCAATTCCTTAGAAGTACGAAAAACCAAGTTGGTATAGCCTTGAGTTTCTAGTTGTCTAACAATGGCAGAACCCACCATACCTCGGTGACCTGCTACATATATTTTGGCGTTTTTTTCCATATTTATCTTAAAAACATTTCTGTATATTCGTTCCCCCTCTGGGGCGGTTCGACGCATCGAGTAAAGGGCTTTCTTTTACAAAACTAAAAAATATCACTATATCAAGCAAATAAACTTAGTATACGGTCATTTGTTGAATTTTTTAAGGAAAAAGCCAGAAATAGCAGGACTATTTCTGGCTTTTTCTTCCCTAACTCACTGCTTTATCTTTATATTTAATCAACAGTGAAGCCAAAGGAATCGCTTCTAAATACCGCTTATAATATTTAGATGGACTGGATAAAATTCGAAATAACCATCCCAAATACAATTGATCTGCCCATACGGGAATATCTACTTGTTTTCCCGTTTTAAAGGCAATAGCTGCTCCTGTACAAATAAGAGCGGGTTTGTAAGATAAGTTATTTTTCAGATAGGACCCTAATATTTCTTGTGTTCCCCCTCCAATATTAATCAATATCCAATCGGGGCGTTTTATTTCTAATAAAGCCAACAAAGTAGAATCTTCTACGTTTTTTCCGTAGAAAGGAGCAAGATAACAATCTTCTTCGGTAATTTGAATGCCTAAGCTTTGCAAATAATTTAAGTTAGCATCCTGTTCATCTCTGGTTGGATTTACTAACAATAACTTCCCATAATTCCCTTTGGGAAACTCAGCAACAAAATAATTGATAAACTCTAAACCAGATAAGCGTTTAATTTTGTTTTTGGAAATCAAATTCCAAATCAACACCATATAACCACTATCAGGAATTAAAATATCTGAGTTCTGGATCGCTTTATAATAAACAGGCTCATACGGAATACTTGCCAATCCTGGTCCAGAAGGAGCGGTCAAAAGGCCTTTATCTTTTGCCAACACCTTAAAACAGGCAGAGATATCCTCCTCAAAAAATGGTAAGTCTAATATTTTTATCATAAGTCCGAAGATTTTTTTCGAAAAGTATCAAACAGAAGTTCCAAAAGTAATCCAATTACAGCACCGAATAAGGCATAAAGAATGTCACCTATATCAAAACTCCGTAATGGTAATAACAACTGTCCTAATTCAGCCAAAAGAGATAAAGTAATACAAATCAAGAGAATTTTTCCATTGGACGTACGAGTAATTACTTTTAAGAAGACGCTCAACGGAATAAACGGAATCGCCGTTCGCAAATTTCCATATTTATCTGTCCATCGTACTAACCAATTGGGAAAAAACGATAGCTCTCGAAAACTAGGGTGAGGTAACCAACTAAAAAAGAGTACACTAAATGCAAGTGCTAAAACTCCTATAATATATAATTTTCGCAATGACATCATTTTCTAGGTTTGATAGCTTTAGCAGGATTTCCCATACATAGCATCCCAGCAGGCATATCTTTGTACACAGATGACCTTGCACCTATCACACACCCTTTTCCTATCGTAATGCCTGGAGCGACAAATACGTCTGTTGCCAACCAGCATTCATCTTCTAAGGTAATTTTCTGAGCATAAATCGGAAAATCTTCTTGCCGATAATCATGACTCCCTGTACATAAATAGCTTTTCTGAGATACAACAACGTTCTTTCCAATTTCTATCTCTCCCAAACTATACAAAACCACATCATCACCTATCCAACTGTGATCTCCAATGGATACTTTCCACGGAAACTGAATATGCACACTAGGTCTGACAATAACATTTTTCCCAATTTTTGCCCCAAAAGCCCTTAATAGAAATCTCCGCCAAGCATAAGTAAATTGAGGAGATGCATTAAAAAAAAGCTTTTGAACAATCCACCATAATTGCACATACCATGCAGGTTTACCTCTGAAATTATGAGGTAACATAAAATTATCTAGTTCTTGATAAATCATTAAAAATTATTTTTATTCAAAAGGCTCATTATATTATATGCCAAGTATCTTTTTACACCAGATAAAATTCGTTTTATGTAAGATACACCTAAGATTTTTTTTTGAATTTCATAAGCCTCTTTTATGGCTAAAGAATAATACTTACCAGAAAAGCCTCCTAACATAAACTTCGATATAGTTAAATCTAACTTGATAAAACTATAAGACTGAATATAAGCTTGAACAGTCAAAAAATAGTCAGAGGATACTTTGTAATTCAAATCATACTGATTTTCCTTTAAGAATTTTAATGGATAAAAGAAAGATTGATGGGAAGATGGCAAACTATGTAAAATATACTCTACGTCTCTAGCCTCCACTTCTTTTATTCTTCCTGAATTAAAGAAATAGGCAAATCCACCATACAAAACACTCTCACTATTCCCCTCACAAATAATTGCTTCATGTACAACTTCCAATACTGTATCTGAATAAAACGTATCTCCTCCATTTAAAAAAATAGAGAAGTTTCCACTTACCAAAGTAATTCCTTTATTCATTGCGTCATATATTCCTTTATCTTTTTCAGAAATATAAATAAGATTATTTATTGTCAGTGAGGATAAGAAAGCTTGTGTCCCATCATTAGAGCCTCCATCAATTACAATCCATTCATAATCAACAAAACTTTGACTCATAATACTCTTATAGGTCTCTTTCAACCCTTCAATATTATTATACACTACAGTTATTATACTAAATGTCATTGCCGATAGTTGTTTAAATACCTAAAATTGAAAACAAAAAGAGGAAGCAAAAATGCTAAAAAACCAAATTGAGAAGTAACAAAAGCTCCAGAATTATTTAAGCTAAAGAATGTTAAAACTATAAAAGACTTTTGAATTGGATTTGCCTTAAAGACAAAATAGTAAATAACCCATGAAAGAGGAATAATATTTAATATCCCCCAATAACCAAGGATGAGGAATAAACTATTGCTTATTGATCGTTCTGTATAACCTAATGTCATTCTAAACACATATTCGTCCAACTGTCCAAATGTCTTTCCCAAAAAGAACCCCTCATTTATCATTTTTTGTAAAAGTTGTATAGGCAATGTTACTCGCATAAATCCTGAAACGGGAGTATCTACTTTACCAGACAATTCCTCTAATCTAAGCAAAATAGATATACTATCCCAATAGCGTACTACTAAAAACGCAATTATTCCAATGTACAAAAAAGCCATCAAAGGCTTTTTTTGTAATGAAGTATTAGACATTATATAGTAAATATATACAATACTAAATCCTAGAAAACTGGAAGATGACTTTGCAAAAAATAAAATAATAATTGTATAGATTACATTTGGGGTTAAGAGCAAAACTTTATCACTATTTAAGTAGAGTCTTGTCCAAAAAACACTTAAAGTAACAAAACCTAAATAACTTGGCTCTAAATAAAACGCTTTCATTCTCCCTATCGCCAGATTATAGTCTAGTGAGTAATAGAGTTGATACTTTTGAAAAATATTGAAAAAAGAAATTTGGCCTGCAACTACTACTAAGATATATTGAACAACTACCGTTGTTAAAAGTATTCGCTGAAATACATATAACATTTTTTCAACTTCTATTTTTGAGTAAAGAGGCCGTTTATTTATACACCTTATAACCATATAATATGTTATAAAATATTGTCCATATGTATTAAAATATTCACTCCAGTTTCTTATTTCTCCAGGTAAGAAGGGATAAATTACTAAAAAAAGAAGTAATATTTTTTCAAAAAATGTAAGTTTAAAAATACTAATTCTGTAAGTCTTATACACCCAAATAGGGATAACTAAAAAGCCCAATGATACCTGAAATGATCCTATTGAAAAAAGCTTTAAGTGTAATCCTATAAGAACAGATAAACTCAATACAATCCAAGAAATATTTTTTTTCTTCTTTAAATTCATCACAATATATTTATGTACTCTTGAATCATTCTATCTCTACTAAAAAAAGTTCTCGCTTTCTGAACTATATCTGTTCGTAATGCTAAATCATCACAGAAGCTTGCGAATTCAGTTGATCTTGTATAATTAATAATATCTGTGGCATTGCTGATTTGTATTCCTAACCAGCTATTTCCAGATTCCATTATTTCAATCGCCCCCTGACTATCCGTATAGAAAATAAAACATCCAGAACATATTGCATCAATGAGTACTGTTGGATATATATCTATTGTTGAAGAGAACAAATAGCAATCTGAGTCGGATAAAACTTTTAAGTACTTGTTTTTTTCAGAAATATAACCATGAGAAATAGCATTTGGATAATTCTTGAAAGGATTATTTTTGCCAATTAAGTTTACCGTAAAACCTAGTTTTAGTAACTCTTCTACTAATACTAAATCAACCTTACCTTCCTGTAATAAATCCACACATGATACACAGAAAACAGGCTTAGAGCCAATTTTCTTTTCATTCTTTCTTAAAATATTTTCATAATATGAAGTATCTATTCCATTTCTTACTAGAAAAACTTTATTAGAAAAAACTTTTTCCAAGTCAGCTTGTATCCACTTTGCAGGAGTAACAAAAAACAAATTTGGTATTTTAGCTATAGCGGACTTTTTACGCTCAAACTCAAGTTTAGAATTCGATAATAAAGTAGACGGATAATATTTTTTATAAGAACATTCCAGACATCCAGATAACCAGTCTTCACAACTAAATTTAAATGCACATCTACCAGTATAAAACCAAGAATCATGAGCAACGAAAATTATTTTTTTAGTCGGTGCATATTTGGTTAAAAGTGTAAAAAAAAGTTGAAAATTAATCAAGTGCGAATGTAAAGTATGACAAATAACAACATCGGCCCACACTAATCTATCCTCTAAAATACTAGTGTTAGGTGAAAAATAGTCCTTTCCTAACAGCTTGTGACTAATGTAATTAAGATGAGGAATAAATGTAAAACTAGAATTCAAGGACTCTACATCTAGTTGATGATGCTTCGAAGGAAGTCCTTTTTTATCATAACCATATAAGTAATGAGATGAAAAACCTCTCTCTTTAAAACCTTCATGAAGTTGTCTTGCTATATACGCAGCTCCTCCTTTATTATACAATGTGGAAATTGTTAGAATATTTGTCATCTAGATTAATGTTTTTATTACTCTTGCGGGATTTCCAACGACTACCGAGTTCGGAGGTACATCACTTATAACAACTGCACCCGCACCAATAATGGAATTTTCACCAATTACAATACGTCCAAACATAACTACATTAGGACCAACAGTAACGTTATCTTTAATGATTGGAGTTCCACCGAAAGAGCCATCAAAGTATATCTTATGCCCAATCGTAGTATTCTGTTTTAAAGTAACATTATTACCCAATATCACATCAGGGTGTAACACTAAACCTATTCCATGATGTAATGTTAAACCTCCTCCAGAAATAACCCCATCTGGAATTTCGACTCCAATTACCCACTCTACTATAATTCTATATGCCACTCGAATTGGAAAACCCAAAACCTTGACAATTTTACTTTCATGCAAAGCAAAAAAAGAAGAGATCCTATAGAATATTATGCAAAAAGCTGGCTTAGGATTTTGTAAAACCCAATTAGCATGAAAATCCTTTTTCAGTTTCGTGTAGATAGTTTCTGCCATAACCTAGCTCTTTTATATGATGAGAAATAAAGTTTTCCTAAAGTAAGAACGGTATAATCAATGAAAATAGGATATACTATTGCTCGAAAAGGAGATTTAAGAGAATATAAGGAACTCAGTATAAACTGTTTAATTTCAAGTGGAATATCCACACGGCTTGATACTTTTTTCTCAATACAATCCACCTCAACTGTCAAATTGTACTTTGCTAAAATATTCTTTAGATACCTTTGTTGTATAGCCCTCTTGTATTCTGTCTGTGCTCTTATCTTCGACCTTGAAATTTGATTTGGAGAAATTCTATACATTAATAAACATTCACTTATAACTGTAAATTTTCCAAGGAATACTAAACTTACAAAAAAATCATAATCTTGTGCATATATACAAGATTCATTGTATTGTATTTCATTGGATATTACTACATTCCGGACAAACATAATTGTAGGATGAGCAATACAATTATCAATGAGCAAACGTTTTTTAATATCTAAATCGGATATGGGATACTTGATTATATCTTTCTTTCCATTATCATCAAAAGTTTGAACATATGACCCGCAGAGAATATACTCTGAATTGTTTCTAAGAAATTCTAATTGAGTTTCAAATCGATGAGAGAGTGCTATATCATCAGCATCCATTCTTGCGATGTAATTCCCTTTGGCTAATTTTAATCCAATATTTAGCGATTTGGTTAATCCAATATTAACTTCATTTTTCACCAAGAGAATTCTTTCATCTTTAATTTTATACTCTTCAAGCAAAAAAATTATTTCAGTAGCATCTGGCTTATCAATAATAATGATAAATTCAAAATCCTTAAATGTTTGATTTAGAATAGAATCTACAGACTGACGTAACCATTCAATAGGCTCGTTATATACACTCATTAACACTGAGATTTCAGGTGTCTTCATAAGCAATTTATTTAATTAGTTTAATTAGTTTTGCAGGATTTCCTGCTATAACAGCATTAGCAGGAAATGAATTTTTCACCACACTACACGCTCCTATAAGGCAATTATCTCCAATTTCAATATCACCAAAAACAATTGTTCCAGCACATATTGTAACATTATTACCTATTTTAGGATAAGGAGCATTTTCGAAATTTTCCATATCTTTAGTTCCAATTGTAACATTTTGGTATATTTTACAATTGTATCCAAACATAACTCTTACCCCTATCACAATACCTACGGGATGTGGAAATTTAACTTTTTTTCTGTATAACTCATCTAATCCAATAGTTAGGTGGTTACATAGATATACTTTAATTGTTTTAAAGTATAATATACTCTTTATGACATTAATAAAAAAGAGACATAAAGATTTCAGTCCATAAAAAATACTCTTAAACATAGCTAAAATCATTTAACAAATAGAAGCTCTCGAGCTTTTATATATCTGTAAGCAGTTTCATATAAAAACGAACAAACTAAACAACCAGCAAACCACTCCAATAAGTTGGTTCGAATAAAATAAACAACCATTCCCACCAGAAGTAAGTAGATAATACTTGAATAGAACATACTTTTTAAAACCTCTCCGTCTTTTTTGAAAACCAGTAAGCAATTTCTTCCTAGCAATGCTCCAACGATATAAGGTAAGTAATTAAAAGACAATACATTAATAATATTTTGACTATATAACATTTCCACTCCTCCTAAAACCAAGGCTATTTTCTCACTGCATAAAATAGTTAACATCGTAGAGAATACTGCCAGAAGAGAAGAATACAAAATGACTTTTTTAAGAAAATTCATATTTCTGTCACGCACCATCATAGGATAAATGGACTGGCTTATTAAATCTAAAAAGCTGGTAAAAATATTTAGCACTTTTTGTGCTAAATCAAAATAAGCAATTTCTTTATAGCTTAATAAAAATTTAAGTAGCACAATATTACTATTTGCTTTGAATGCGTTTGAGATGTATGCCAATGCCATAATATAAGATTCTCTAACTAGCTTTTTCACCTCCAGCAAACTTGTTTTTCCAATTTGAAAGCCTTCTTTTCTAAGAATTAAATAGCAAAGTAATACAGACAAAAACGTAAAAAACAGATTGAGAAGCGGATACAGAATCACATCGCTTGTCTTATGTATAAATATAAACACAGATGCTGTTACAAGAGTCTTTGCAATAACATTTATAATTGTCACATATTTCATTTTATTTAGTCCTTGAAAAAACCAAATAGGAACAGCAAACTCGTACAACACATTCCAACTTGATAATATTGTTAGTTTCAATGTAAGAATGTCACTCGAAGTTATCAATAAATACATAAATACCACACAGAGCGAACCAACAAATAAAACGGCTTTCGTCAAGTAAATTGTTGTTCCAATCTTATTTCTCTCGACTATGTTATTTACATTGAGACTAATGTCTCTTGTTCCTGTTACATTAAAACCAAAATTAACGATAACAGCTAAATAACCCGTTATCGTCTGGATATATACAAGCATTCCCCAATTATCCTTTCCAAGCGTACGAATCAAATATGGGTACGAAAGTAGAGGTAATATTAGGTTAAACAATTGTAAAACAGTCAAATATGACAGATTTGAGACTACTGATTTATATTGACCTATTTTTTTATAAAACATGAGTATCTTTTATCGTAGTGTACCAGTCTGCAAACTTTCGAATTCCCTCAATAATTGAATTTCCAGATACAGAACCTGTTACGTTATTTAATTTAGTTCTATCAGCCCAAGTCTTAGGTACATCTCCATCTTGCATGGGTAAAAACTCTTTTTTAGCTATTTTCCCAAATGCTTGCTCAATGGTTTCGATAAACAACATTAAGTTAAGTGGAGCTCCATTTCCGATATTAAACACTCTAAAAAGTTCTTTCTCATTCATTTCACTTTTTGTTACGGCATAAACTCCACTCACAATATCTCCCACATAAGTAAAATCACGTTCCATATCTCCGTTATTAAATACTTTAATAGGTTTTTCGTCCATGATTGCTTTTGCAAAAAGCATAGGAGCCATATCTGGTCTGCCCCAAGGACCATACACGGTAAAAAATCGTAAACAGGTAACTGGTAATTGGTATAAAGTCGAATAGGCATGAGCCATCAACTCATTACTTTTTTTAGTTGCCGCATATAAACTAACAGGCGTATCTGTTTTATCTTCTTCTGAGAAAGGGATTTTGGCATTTGCACCATATACCGAAGACGAAGAAGCATGTACCAAATGTTTGGGTTTGTAGTAGCGACAAGCCTCTAATAGATAATGAAACCCTACAATATTTGACTGGATATAAACATCAGGGTTTTCAATAGAATAACGCACTCCCGCTTGTGCAGCTAAGTTAATGACATAGTCAAAACGTTCGTGTTGAAACAAGTCAAACAACTGTTGTTTATCCTCTAAGTTCATTCTTACAAAGCGGTATTTTTCAAATTTCGAACTTTGAACTTGTTTATACCACTTAATATCTTCTTGAGGTATGCCACATTCGTTTAAGCGAGCATACTTGAGTGCTGGAGAATAATAATCGTTAATGTTATCCAACCCTACCACTTCATAGCCTTCCTCTATTAACTTAATGACTGTATGCAAGCCTATAAAACCTGCGGCTCCTGTAACTAATGCTTTCATAATCTTAGATCTTTTGATATCTTATCTAGTCTCCTTTATTTCACCACCTCTCTACCAATCGAATAGTAGGTATATCCCAAATCTTTCATTTGTCCTAATTCATATAAATTACGGCCATCAAAGATTACTTTCTCCTTTAGTAAAGACTCCATGGCTTCAAATTCTGGGGTACGGAACTGAGGCCATTCCGTCATAATCAAGAGTGCGTCAGCCTCTTTCAGAGCTTCGTAAGGGCTTTTGCAATAGGTCACGATATCGCCTAGTACCTGTTGTACATTCTCCATGGCTTCGGGGTCATAGACCTTAATACTTGCTCCTGCTGCTACCAAGGCTTTGATATTGTACAAAGCGGGAGCTTCACGAATGTCGTCCGTATAAGGTTTGAAGGCTAATCCCCACATAGCAAAGACTTTGCCTGTAAGATCTCCGGCGAAATGCTCGGTAATGGTCGGTATTAATTTGGTCTTTTGCTCTTCGTTGACTTTCATCACGGATTTTAAAATCTCAAAATCGTAACCGTATTCCTTAGACGTTTTCTCCAAAGCCTGCACGTCTTTAGGAAAACAGCTTCCTCCATAACCAATCCCTGCAAACAAAAAGCGTTTACCGATACGAGAATCTGTCCCAATCCCTCTACGAATATCGTCCACATTAGCCCCCACTTTTTCGCAAAGGTTGGCAATTTCATTCATAAAAGTAATCTTAGTTGCTAAAAAGGAATTAGCTGCATATTTGGTCATTTCTGCCGAGCGTTCATCCATAAAAATAATGGGATTACCTTGACGTACCAACGGAGCGTAAAGGGCGGTCATTACCGCTTTTGCCTTTTCAGAAGTTGTGCCAATCACCACACGGTCAGGTTTCATAAAATCCTCCACAGCAACTCCTTCTCGTAAGAACTCAGGGTTTGATACCACATCAAACAAGTCGGTATTGGCATTTTTAGCAATGGCTGCCTGTACTTTTTCAGACGTACCTACGGGTACAGTACTTTTATCGACAATCACAGCGTAGGTCTCTAAAAGTGGACCTAAGTCGTTTGCTACTTTTAAGATGTACTTTAAATCAGCAGAACCGTCTTCTCCAGGAGGCGTAGGCAAAGCCATAAAAATTACCTTAGCGTCTTTGATTCCTTCTGCCAAGTTGGTCGTAAAAGAAAGTCTTCCTTCGGCTGTATTGCGGTTAAACAATACATCTAGTCCAGGTTCATAAATAGGTATAATCCCATTTTTCATTTTCTCTACTTTACCTGCATCGATATCAACACAAACCACTTGATTACCTGTTTCGGCAAAACAAGTACCTGTTACTAGACCAACATATCCTGTTCCTACAACTGCTATTTTCATAAATTATGTGCTAAATTATTAATTTATCATGCTATTAAGTACTTTTTAGCGAATTAATGAGGTAAATAGTACAATTCCTTTTTTTAGTTGTACTCAAAAAAAGGTTACCTTTTTCAACTAAATTGTAATCAAAGATAAGTTTTTCCAAATTAAAAAAGTACAAATTAGGGGAATTCTGTAGGTAGAAATTAGTAAACGGTCGAAAATAAGCCCACTAACTTCCAAACAGCCCCCTACCCCCCAGGGGGGGGAAATGTTCTACGATAATAGCCCCCTGGCCCCCAGAGGGGGAATGTTCTACGACATTGGCACCAGAAAGCCCCTGCATCCAAAATAGCCCTCTGCTCGAAACGTCGAACCGCTCCAAAGGGGAGAATTGTTCTATAGCCCACTAATCGAAGCCTCTTAACCCCCAGAGGGAAACTTTTTGTAAATTCCCCCTCTGGGGGTTAGTGGGCTATTGGGGATTAGAGGGCTGTTATAAAGTTCAAACGCTAACCAGCCAAGACTGATTAGCGTTTGTAGGATTAAATTGACTTAGTCTTGATTAAGCATTACGCATTCATCATTAAGCATTCTACTCAAACCTCTCTTTTAATCTCTCCCACCAAGAAGATTCTTTATTACCGCCATAATAACCATAAACCGAACCGTAGCCGTAGCCGTAGCCATACGTTGAACTACCTTTCACACCATTATACACAACGGTTAAGGCTGGCATTTTCTTACCCATATAAATCTCACCTAGCGTTTTTAAAGCTGCTTTTGGCGTATATTCGTGACGTACTACAAAGATGGTTCCATCCACTAAAGGCGATACTACTTGTGCATCGGTCACTAGGCCAGACGGAGAACAGTCAATGATAATAAAATCAAAACGAGTTTCTAATTCTTTTAAAAAGACTGCCATACGGTTATTACTCAACAATTCCGCCGGGTTGGGCGGTACGGGACCACTGGCAATAAAGGATAAATTATTGATTGGCGTTGCCTGAATAATCTGATCTACAGAGCGTTGTCCAATCAAGTAATTCACAATACCTACATCATTCGATAATTCGATGTACTCATGTAACTTAGGTTTACGAATATCTAAGTTCACTAGCATCACTTTGTTTCCTGCACTGGCTAAACTCGCAGATAAGTTAAGGGAAATAAAACTTTTTCCTTCACCCGAGATAGAAGAAGTCATTAATACCTTTTTGGCAATTCCTACGGTTTCGTTGGGTAGGGTAAACTGCAAATTGGTACGTAAGATACGGAACTGCTCTACCACAAAGTTGTTCGACTTGATGTCTAACAAAGGTCCTTTTAGCTTTTTAGGCTTATGTCCTACTTCTCCTAACACGGGAACTCCCTTCGTCTTTTTCTCAAAGTCTGATCTTGACTCTACCTTATCGTTGGCCATTACCATGATGTTGATGATCAATACCGGAATACCTAAGCCCGCTAATAAAGCAATCAGATAAATCATGATTCCTTTTGGTTTTACGGGT